>CAZMIS010000227.1:0-7394 GCA_964566325.1 uncultured Anaerolineales bacterium | reverse complement strand
AACATCGCGCTGAGCGCGAGCGGCTGCAAGATCGCCCAGGCTGCGCCAAGGACAGACTGCTTGTAGCGCACGCGCACTTCGCGCGTGGTCCATACCCAGAGAAGCTCACGGTGTCGCACCAACTGCGACAGGTTGGCTAGCACTGTGACCCTCCCTTAGTGACGCCTGCGCGCCATGCGGATGATCACAACGACGGCCACCAAGGTCACCGCTGGCACAAGTCCCACCAGGATAGCGGTGCTCTGTGGTATCGCAGTTGAAGATGTGGACTCCTGCGCCGGAAATGCCGCGCTAGTTGGTGTGGCTGCCGTGGTCGGCAGAGCAGTGGCCCTGACCT
The DNA here is from genome assembly GCA_964566325.1 of uncultured Anaerolineales bacterium. Taxonomy (GTDB): domain Bacteria; phylum Chloroflexota; class Anaerolineae; order CG2-30-64-16; family CG2-30-64-16; genus JALOOB01. Next base: position 7,057 of record CAZMIS010000227.1, on the reverse strand, counting down.
GGCTCTCGAGCGAAGGTAGGGTCGGTCGCTCAGGCAGCAGCGTGGGCGCGATGGCTGGGGCGTCCAGACTACGGCTTGTGACCCATAGCAGGCCGGTGCCGTTGATATCGGGGTAAAACAGAAATAGCCGATTGCCGTCGAGCACAGCTGCGCGTTGGTGGTGCCAGTCGGGTGTGCGTGAGTCGATCAGTTCGGGGGGCAGCCAGCCGCGCTCTGAAACCCACGTCCGAGTCCACACCGAGTTGCGCGTGGCAACCACGTGGAGGTCTCCTGCGCTGTCGAACGCCATATCCACGATCCCGTTGTATGCCGGGCCCATATCGGGGAAGATCGTCTCTGATGGGCCCCAGGTGAGCCCTCCATCAGTCGACATACGATGCCACCGGTAACCCGTGTGCTGGTGCCAGGTGAGGTGAATGGCACCGTCGGGCGCCGCGGCCACATTGATCATCTTGTTTTTGAAGCCGCTCTCGATGTTCGCATCGATATCAGGGGGCAGAGGATCAGGGTCAAAGGGGGCGCTCCATGTTTGTCCGCCGTCAGTGGAGCGTTGGTAGTAAACCGCGTGCTCGGGATAACCGCCAGGAAAGGTAAGCGAGTTCCAGGCGACGTGTAACGTGTCGTCTGCATCGATGGAGAGGCGAACCTTTTCGCCGGTCCAGTTCGAGGTGAGGCCACTCTCGGCGACATCGGGTTTGGACCAGAAGGCCCCGTCAGGCGAAGTGGCGTGGACGACACCCAGGCCGGCTTCGAAGGGCGAGTACACAACGTGGAGAAGGCCGGATGAATCAGCCTTGATGCTGGTTCCCATGGCTCGTTCTGCGATGACGACCGCTGACTGCCACGCGGGCGCCGCGCCCGCATCGGCAACCCAGGCCCTGCTGTAGAGCAATTGGCCGCCAGCCCCTGCAATCCAGACCACATGAAGGTAGCCATCGCGAGTGAATGTGGCATCTACTGCGTAGGTGCCGCGATTCCCCGTCCCCGCAATAATATCGATGGCCGGCAGCCAGCCTTCTCCATCCAAGCGGGAGTACATAATCGCGCCGGTTGCGCTATCTGCCCAGAAGACGTGAAGGTTGCCCCAGGGATCGACGACCGGGACGTCGAGAGCAGCGCAGCAGTCCGCGTTAACAGTTTGGGGATCGGCCCAGCCTGGGGGCACCTGTTGTGCCGAGGTCGGTACGGCCTGGAGGATGCCGAATAGCAGAAGCATCACAAGCATGACGATAGATCGATGGTTCAAACCTTAGGTTCTCCGTTCGATGTGCTGCTCAATCAAGCATGAGCATTCGGCTGCAACTTGCCCGCGAGCGCCGGGTGGGCCAGGTCGCCAGCCTGCAGCGTTTCTGCGCTTCGAATCCGGTAGACCAGATCGATGGCTGGGCGGGCATCAGCGATGCGGAAGCCGCGGCCAGCCAACGTCTCTGCGTACACCTTCGTGTGCAGCCCCGTGAACCCTTCGGTGAACTCAATCTCCGCGCCGTCGACAGTTATGGAGCGGAACGTCGTACGCTTGCCCGGCTCGACCGGGAAGGGCAGATCGGCCGCATCGATCGACAGGAACCAGCGCACGCGGGCGCGTTCGAGCTCGATGAAGCCGGCCATGCGCTGCGGGTCCGCATGGTGCACCTGCACGGCGGCGGCCGGGCCGAAGAGCCACAGCAGCAGGTCGAAGAAGTGCACGCCGATGTTCAGTGCGATGCCACCCGACTTCTCCGGGACGCCCTTCCACGAGGTGTGATACCAGGGTCCGCGCGCGGTGATGTAGGTCAGGCACACGTCGTGCTGCCCGCTGGCCGCCTGCGCGTGCAGTGATTCACGCAGTGCTAGGAGTTGTGGATGCACGCGTAGTTGCAGCACCGTGTGGATGCGGCGCCCTGTCTCGTGCTCCAGTTCAGCCAACGCGTCCATATTCCACGGGTTGATCACGATGGGTTTTTCGCAGATGACGTCCGCGCCCACGCGCAAGGCCAGACGGCAGTGGGCATCGTGCAGGTAGTTTGGCGAGCAGATGCTCACCCAGTGCACGCGGCTCTCCTCAGCCCTGCGGCGCAGCTTCTCCAGATGGCGGTCAAACCGTTCGATTTCCGTGAAAAAGCGCGTCTCGAGGCAAACTGGTCGAGTATGCTGACAGAGTCATTAGGATCCACAGCCGCCACAAGTCGGTTGTTGGTCTCTTTGATCGCCCGAAGATGGCGCGGTGCGATGTAACCCGCAGCGCCGATGAGCGCGAAGTTGTATGGCCCGGTTGCCTCGTGCCGGGTAGTCTCAAGCGGCAGGTCGCTAGTCACAATCCGAGTACCTTTCGTTCACAGGCAAAATCGATAACACAGATGAGTTGATGGTATCAAATCACGTCCGCGAACGTCCGCTCCGTCGACCTGAAGAACACCACGCCCGTCACCAGCACGACGAGTGCGATGGCGACGGAGATCGCGGTCAGCATCCCGGGCGGGTTCGCGTTCTCCAGGATGCCACCGAGCAGGGCCCAGCGGAATCCCTCCACCACGCCCGTCATGGGGTTGAGCGCCATGAGCCAGCGGTAGCGCTCGGGGATGAGCGTGGCGCCGAAGACGACGGGCGTGGCGTACATCCACAGCTGCAGCAGGAAGGGGATCAGGTAGTTCACGTCCCGGTACTTGACGTTCAGCGCGGCCAGCCACAGCCCGAACCCCAGCGCGGTGATCACGGCCAGGAGCAGGAACGCGGGCAGCCACAGCACGTTGGCCGAGAGCGGGACGCGGTAGACCGCGACCAGGATGAGCAGCACGCTGAACCCCACCGCGAAATCGACCAGGGTGGAGATCACGCCCGAGAGCGGGATGATCAGCCGGGGGAAGTAGACCTTGCTGATCAGGTTCGCGCTGTTGACCAGGCTCGTGCCCACCCGGTTCAGGCTGCCGGAGAAGTACTGCCACGGCACCAGCGCGGCGAGCGCGTAGAGCGCGTACGGCGCGCCGTCGGACGGCACCTTCAGGAGGACGCCGAAGATGAGGGTGAACACCACCGTGCTCAGCAAGGGCTGCAGGACGATCCACGCGACGCCGAGCGCGGTCTGCTTGTAGCGCACCTTCACGTCGCGCCAGGCGAGGAAGCCGAGGAGCTCGCGGTATTGCCAGACGGCGCGGAGTTGGAGACTCGCGATACCGCGAGTTGGTTGGATGACGGTGACTGGAATTGAAGATTGAAGATTGAAGATTGAAGATTGGTCGGTCTGTGATGTCATTCGATGTTGCTTTCCATCATGTAGTCCGGGCTGGGTTCACGCAGGCGATGGGATGGGGCGGATGACTCCAGGTAGGTCATGAAGCTGCGGAGCTGGCGGCTGCAGGATTCGGCTTGGTCGTACAGCGCGCGGAACTGCGCCTGGTCCAGGTAACCCGCGTCGGCCGCGACGTACAACTGCGCGCGCACCTCGCCGGCAGAGCCCTTGGCGCGGCCCAGGAAATCGATGAACAAGGCCTGCGTGCGCGACTCGAAGCCTTCGGCAATGTTGGACATCACCGACACGGCTGCCCTGCGGATCTGATCCCGCAGTCCGTAGTCCCGCGCGAACGTCCCCTGGTTCGTCACCTCGTACACGCGCCGCGTCATCTGACGCGCCACCTGCCACACCGGCAGGTCCTCAAACCGCTCGAACTTCAACCCTTCCCCCAATCTTCAATTCCGAATTCGCCATCTTCAATTTTCAATTTTCAATCTTCAATCGTTCGTATTGTATCACGCGGCGCAACGTATCATCCAACGTGCACCCCGGCGCGTAACCGATCAGCGCGTGAAGCTTGTCGATGGAGGGTACGCGGCGCTGCATGTCCTCGAAGCCGGGCGCGTAGGCCTGGTCGTAGGGGACGAGGCGGACGGGGGAGGCGCTCCCGGTGAGGGCGAGGACGCGCTCGGCCAGGCCGCGGATGGTGATCTCCTCCGTCGCGCCCACGTTGAACACCTGGCCGAGCGCGCGGGGCTCCGCGGCCAGGGCGACGATCGCGCGGACCACGTCGGCCACGTCCGCGAAGCAGCGCGACTGGGTGCCGTCGCCGTACACCTCGAGCGGCTCGCCCGCGAGCGCGGCGCGCACGAAGCGGGGGACGACCATGCCGTAGCGGCCGGTCTGCCGCGGGCCGACGGTGTTGAAGAAGCGCATGACGACGACGGGCAGGCCGAACTGGTGGTGGTAGGCCAGGGAGAGGAACTCGTCCACCGCCTTGCTCTCCGCGTAGGCCCAGCGGGAGCGGGAGGTGGGGCCCATGAGGCGGTCGTCGTCCTCCCGGAAGGGGACGCGCACGCCCTTGCCGTACACCTCGGAGGTGGAGGCGATGAGCACCTTGCAGCCGTAGCGGTGCGCGGCCTCGAGCACGCCCTCCGTGCCCATCACGTTGGTGCGGATGGTGCGGACGGGGTCCTCCACGATGAGCTGGACGCCCACGGCCGCGGCCAGGTGGACGACCACGTCGGCCTCGGAGGTGAGGCGGTCGAGCACGAGGCTGTTGGTGATGGTCTCCCGCACGAACTGGAAGTGGGGGAGGGGGCGCAGGTGGGCGATGTTGGCCGCGCGGCCGGTCGACAGGTCGTCGATCGCGACGACGCGGTGGCCTGCGGCGAGGAGCGATTCGCACAGGTGCGAGCCGATGAAGCCCGCGCCGCCGGTGATTAAGAAGCGCATTGCCCCTCCGGGGATTGAAGATTGAAGATTGAAGATTGAAGATTGCGGATGGTCATGATTGCAGATTGAGAATTGCAGATTGAAGATTGCGGACGACGAGTGGGAAGTGGATCAATCGCCACCAACTGCTTCGCCAGACTGCTGCAGCGCGAACGCGATCACCCGGTCGCTGAGCCAGATACCGCGTCCTCTCATGCGGTCGATCGCGTCACGCATGACGATAGGATGGCCCTCACGTTTGGCCCGAAGCAGTATGCCGATGGAGCCTGTCACTGCCAGCCCGTTGAGCCTGGCAACGCGCCTGCCAGCGGCCTCGTCTATGGCGACGGTGTGCACCTTCTCGTTCAGCGCCAGTTGAATCACCGCCGCCTCTCCCTTGTCCAGGACGTTGGCGAGGTTTGCGGCAAGGGGCAGTGGCGCCACTCCCTTGACCAGCCAGTGGGCCGCATCGAACTCCGCCGTACCGAAGCGGGCCGCACCGCCTGCTGCGACCTCGACACTGACCTCCAAGGGGATTAGGACCCGGCGGTATATCTGCAGGACTTGCAGATCGCCCAGCGCGGCTACGAGCGCCAGGATGGGGCCGGTGTTGATGACGATGTCTCGCGGATCAAGCATTTTCCAGGTCCGAAAGCAGCTCGTCTTCGTCCAGGTCGATCATGTCAACGCCATAACGGTGCAGACTCAGCAGAAAGGTCACCCGATCGACGCCGGCCAGGCCCGCGGCTATCCCGGATGGAAGGCGTTTCATCTCGAACAGCTTGACGGCCATGGCCATCCTGGCCTCTTGCTCGAAGGCTGCGCGTGTCTGCTGGAGCGCGTCCGGCAGTAGTTTGGGATACTCTATGACCAGTTGCATTGCCACGTCCCCTCTTGCCCCGAGCATGTCCGCGCTCGCGCCTCTCTGACCGCCACTGGATCGATAGGCGGCCCGTGTCTCCGCCAGTGCAGCAGCCGCGTCGGTGCGGCGCTGATCAGCGATACGACGGCGCATTTCCTCGATCAGTGCCTCCCGATCCTCGGGCGGCAGCTGTTCGAAGACATCAAGCGCACGTTGGAGCAGCGGTGCGGACGGGCCTTTCATGCTGGTCTTCTTACTCATGGTCTCATCTCCGGCCGCGACATCCACCTCGCATTATAGCAGACGGACCGATTGAAGATTACGCCGCGACACTCCGGGTTGCCAACGGCAGACCCTCACCGGGTCTGTTCCAGGAGTCGGAAGTACTCGTCCCGTGAGATGCCGGCTGTCCTCAAATTGCTGCGGATGATCGAGACGGGAATCTCGTCATGGGCCGGGATCACGACGGGCCTTGCGGTGCCTGGCCTGACGTAGGATCGGTGGCTGCCTTGCTGACGGACGAACCTGAAGCCTGCGGCAAGAAACACCTGCTCCAGGACGCGCCAACTCACCGGCGTTATGCGCGGCATGTCAACTCCCGACGGGGATGGACTGCTTCTCGATCGCGACCCACGTCGGGCTGATCCAGCGCCCGGCCTTAGGCTCGTAGCCTGCCTCTTCCAGGACCTCGTTCAGGGTGTTCGCTTCAGCTGCCGTGACGAGGTAGAGCTCCACGGCCTCTCTGAGGGCCTGGCTGGCCTGGTCCGGCGTAGGGCCGCAGCTCATCACGTCGAGCGGCATTGCGTGCGCGACGTACTGCTTCCCCTCCTGCCAGATCTGAACCGTATATTCGATGCTGGTCTTCTTGCTCATGGTCTCATCTCCGCCGGCGACATCCACTTCGCATTATAGCACACACGGGCCATTGAAGATGGAAGATGGAAGATGAAAGACGGAATCCCGCGGGTAGCTGACGGCGCTTTTGTGCTGCGCCCCTCGCGACTGATCTTCCTTCTTCCTTTTTCCATCTTCCATCCTGCGCCTGCTAGCGGAAAGAATCGACGGTCCGCGCGAGGCCGTCCGCGAGGGAGACGGCGGGCTCCCAGCCGAGCTCGCGGCGCGCCCTGGACGCGTCGAGGTAGGTGTGGCGCACCTCGCCCAGCTTCGCGGGGCCGTGGAGCGGCTCTTGCGTGTAGCCAGTGGCATGGGCCAGGCCGCGGGCGATGCCGAGCACGTCGGTGGGCAGGCCGGTGCCGATGTTGTAGATGCCGGAACCGAGGGCCACACAGAGCGCGTTGGCCGCGGCGACGTCGCCCACGTAGACGAAATCGCGGCTCTGGCGGCCGTCGCCGTGGATGGTGACGGGTCGGCCCGCCAGCATGGCCTTCGCGAAGATGGCGACGACGCCGGCCTCGCCGAAGGGATCCTGCCGCGGGCCGTAGACGTTGGCGTAGCGCAGGATGCAGTGGTCGATGCCGAAGTTGTGCCTGTAGGTGGCCAGGTAGAACTCGCACGCCAGCTTGCTCGTCCCGTAGGGGTCGAGCGGCAGGGTG
>CAZMIS010000226.1:0-7397 GCA_964566325.1 uncultured Anaerolineales bacterium | reverse complement strand
CGTCTACGAGCTGGCCATCGATCGCACCCCTCCGCTGGCCGGTTTCTCCGGGCTCAGCGGGTATCAGACGCGCACGCGCTTTGACGTGAGCTGGTCTGCGACCGACGGGGCGGGGTCCGGCATCGATAGCTATGACGTTCAGGTGCGGGACGGGTACGACGGCGTCTGGATGGATTGGCTGCGGGACACGAAACAGTTGTCGGCGCAGTTCGATGGAGAGCGCAGCCACACCTATTTCTTCCGCGTCTTTGCGACAGATCGGGCCGGAAATCGTCAGCCGAATGGTTCGACTGCTGCGGTCCTGGTGGAGCCGATTCAGAACGGCGGTTTTGACACGGGCACCTTCAGCGACTGGGTGAGCAGCGGCGCGCTCTTCATGGCGGTGGCGCCGACTGCCGGGCCGGGCAACTCGTCGATCCTGGCCGCCCGATTGGGCAGCGAGGACTACGGGCCCAGCTTGGAGGCGCCCGGCACCGTGCCGGTGGGCAGCGCGACGATCAGCCAGACGGTGCGCATCCCGGCGCTGGACCAGGTGCGCCGGCCCCATCTGCGTTTCTGGTATCGGGTGCTGACGTACGACGTGACGTACAGCCAGCGGCTGCAGCGCTATGTGGACGCGCTCGAAGTCACGCTGTATGACGCACAAGGAAGCGAGCTTGCCCTGCTGCTGCGGGCAGGCAATACGACGAGCGAGTACGGCAAGCTGTACGACACGGGCTGGCACCTGGCGAGTTTTGACCTGAGTGCCTATGCCGGCCAGACCGTGCAGCTGGCCTTCGCGAACTGGAACCGCTACGACAACCTTCTCAACACATGGAGCTTTGTCGATGGCATCCAGATTCGCGATCGCGTGAATACTTACCTCCCCTTCATCCAGCGCAACGCGGATGGTTCGGGGGCTTCGGTGTCTGCAGCAGGCGCGGCGGGCGCGCCCGGGGAGGCCGTGCTGCCCGCGATCGACGAGGGGTCGCTTCGCTAGCCGCAGCGGTTTGTCAGGATGGTGGATTGGAAGGTAGACGGATGACGTCGCAGCCACGCGGGGACGGTGGCGACGAATCGGAGACGCCGCGCAGGCCGGAAACGGATGGCAGCAAGATCATCCGGCCGCGCAGCTTTGCCGCGCCGCCGCCCGATCCTGCGGAGGCGCTGTACTACGAGGGCCTGGCCGCGTACCAGCATCGCCACTGGAACGAGGCGCTCGAGAAGTTCAGCCGGCTCAAGGAACTGCAACCGACCCGGCCAGGGCTCGATGCACTGCTGGATGAGACGCGCTGGTTTCTTCAGCTCCAGGCTGCGGCGCCCGCCGAGCCCGTAGGCGAGGCCGCCGCGCGCGCGACGCAGGCGGGCGAGGCACACGCACTGGCTCGCTGGCAGCGCTGGGGACTGGTCGTCCTCGCGGTGCTGAGCATCGTTGGCGTGGTCCTGGTGGCCTCGCCGATTCGATTCCCATGGCAGGCCAACACCTCTCCTGAATGGCAGGAGCTCTACGAGCGCGGCCAGGCGCGGCTGGCCGTGGGCGACTACGAAGGCGCGCAGGCTGCCTTCCAGAAGATGCTCGACATCTCGCCGGGCGATCCTGAGGCCCAATTGGGGCTCAGCCGCGCGCAGCGGCAGCAGACGTTGGCCCAGGCATACGCGGAGGCCGAAGCTGCGATTGCCGAGGAAGACTGGGAGCGCGCGGGCCGGGGGCTCGCCGGCATCCTCGAGGTCGATCCGAATTTCGCGGATGCGCGGGCGAAGGCCGATTTCGTCGCACAGCGTAGCCGCCTCGCGGCGCTCTACCAGGATGGCAGCCGGCTGTACGACCTGGGAGAGTGGCAGGAGGCGCTGGTCCAGTTCGAGAAGGTGCGCAATCTCGACCCGACCTACCGCACCGAGGCCGTCAACGAGTTCCTCTTCGTGTGCTATCTCAACGCGGCGGAGGAGTTGCTCGAATTGCGCGGGGGCGACGTCCAGGCCGTGCGATCCGCAGTGGGCTACTTTGGCTCGGCGCTGACCATCCATCCGCGCAATCGCGCGGCATCGGATGCGCGGCGACTGGGCGGCCTCTACCTGGACGCGCTCGAGAGCCTGCTGCGCGGAGAGCGCGACCGGGCGCACAGCCAGCTGCAGGCGCTGCTCGACGAGCAGCCGGCCTACGCGGGCGGCGCGGCCATGCAGCAGATGTACGAGCTGGCTGTGGCAGACGGGCAGGCCGCGCTCTCGGCGGGCAACATCCCCCAGGCGTTGGCGTACTTCCGTGCGGGTCAGGAGATGCCCGTTGCGGACGACGGCGCTGCCCGGCGGGGCGAGGCGCAGGCGCTGGCAGCGACGCCCACCCCCACCCGTACGCCGATTGTGACGCCCTCTTTGACACCGGTTCCGACGGCGTGGGCCGCGGTGCCAGCCGGTCCCATCGCGTTGCGTTCCGGTCCGCACCGGCTGTATCCCGAGATCGGCCAGCTCGCGCAGTCTGCCACGGTGACCGTGACGGGACGGCGTGAGGATGGCCTGTGGCTGCGGGTCTGCTGCACGGTCGACGGCAGAGAGGGCTGGGTGGCCGCGTCATCGCTGCAGGTTACGGGTGCGCTCTCGCTGGTGGAGACGTTCCCGGTCGTGGAGCCGACGCCCGTCGCGACCCGCGTGCCGCCAACCGCCACGCCGCGGCTCGTCAGCTGTGTGTCCGGCACGGTCAGGAACACGGCCGGGGCGACGCCGCTGCAACGATGGACGGTCGTGCTGCAGGATGCCGCGGGCGCGCCCGTCGCCACCCGCAGCAATTGGCTGGGTGAGTATCGCTTCGGCGATCTGGCGCCGGGGGTGTACACGGTATCCGAGGAGGTGCAGGGCGGCTGGCGCGCAGTGAGCCCGGCGAGCAGCACCATCACGCTCGTGCCGTCCTCATCGTGCGTCACGGTGGATTTCTGGAACGAGCAGGCCGCGGCGGTCGAGCCGACACCGGTTCGATAGCTGGAATCTGCTGATGGCAGCGCCATCGGTGCGGAGGCCAGCGTGGCTTTCCGCTGATTGCCGGCAGGGCGTGTCGGCGTTTTGTCGGGGAGTGACCGACCATTAAGGTGCGTCTCTGGTGGGGTCTGGCCGTGGCATCCGCCCTGTTCCTGGCCCCCCTTCTCTTTGTCCCACTGGTGGGCGCAAGCCAACGTGTGGCCAACGGCGACGCGTGGCAGCCGTCTGGGTTGCGCGGGCAGACCGTGCTGCAGATGGAGGTCACGAGCAGCGAAGGCGAGACGATCCTCTATGCGCGCACCGCGTCGGGGCTGTGGCGCCGCACGGGCGCGACCGGCGAGGGGGCCTGGGCCCGGATCGATGCAGCGCTGCCCCGTTCGCCCTTGGGTGCGCCCCAGGTTGCTGCATGGCGGTTGGTCTACGGCCGGCCGCTCCAGCTGTACGTGCTGGCCGGCCCCAGCGATGAGCGGCAGCTCTATCGGACCGACGATGGCGGCGCCTCCTGGATGGCTGTTGGGCCTGCGCCCGGGCAGGGCCGGCAGCCCGTGATGGCGGTCGTGGCCGGCATCGGCGGCGCTTCCGACACCATCTTCATCGCGACGCAGACGCGCCTCCAGCGCAGCACCGACGGAGGGGCAACCTGGGCGCCGGGAGGCGTGTGGCCGGACGGCGGCGGTGGCGGCAGCGCGGGCAACGAGGAACCGGTGCGGGCGCTTTTCGCGGAGGCCAGCGCCCCCGACCAACTCCTGGCCCTCGCGCGCTCCGGCGCGCTGTGGATCAGCGACAGCGGCGGGCTCTCCTGGCACGTCGCGGAGACGGGCTTTGACGCCAGCGCCGTGGCCCTTGCACCGTACTTCGGCCTGCGCATCTGGGCAGCAGGCCATGACACGCTTGCGTACAGCGGAGACAGCGCGGCCACGTGGATGCGCTACGCCGGGCCGCGCGATGCCGTCGCTCACTGGGGGGAATTGGGCGGGCCGGCCGTGGCGCTGCGCGTCGACCCCCGCGTGTCCGGCACCGTGTATGCCGCGCTTTCGGGCGGCGCAATCTATCGCACCGATGACGGTGGCGCCACCTGGGTCTCGCTGGGCGTGCCGGGGTCCACACGTGTGACTGGACTTCACGTGGAGCCGGACGGTCGCGGCCTCCTCTTTGCTGCAACGGAGGACGGGATCTGGGTGCGGCGGGTCGTGCCGCTGCAGCCGACGCCTGAGCCCACGCTGGCGGCCACCGCCACGCCTGCGCCGGCCGCCACTGCGACTCCCGTGCCCACGCGCACGCCAACGGCCACGGCCACTGCGACGCCGACGGCAACGCCGCCTCCGACGGCCACTGCCACCGCGACTGACGCGCCCACTGCGACGCCATCGCCGACGCCCACCGCGACCGTGCGGCCGGCGCAGCGCCCGAGCGCGACGCCGACCGCCAGTCCGCAGCCCACCGGGGTATCGCCGGTCGCGTCGCCGGCCGCGCCGCCCACCGCGCCGCCGCCGGGCCCGACCGATCCGCCACCGCCGCCGGCGCCGACGGCCACCCCATATGGTTGGCGCTAGCATGTCGATTTCTTCAGCCGAGCCAGCCACCATCTCGCCCGCAAACCCGGGCCGGGTGCGCCCCCCATCGCTGATCCGCCTGCAGCGCCTGGTGGATCTGCCGACGCGGTGGACCCTGCTCGCGCTCGGGCTGTGGGTGCTCTTCCGGACGCGCGACCAGGGCGACCTCGTCCTCGCGGTGACGGTCACGGCTGCCTATGCGCTGCTCACCATCGGCCTGACGGCCTTCTGGTTGAGCCGGAGCGGCGCAGCGGCAGGAGGACGGCTCCTCCGGCGAATCGCCTACGTCTCTTACCTCGCCGATGTGCTGTTTGTCTGCGCACTGATCTGGCGCGACGGCGGCCTCGGCAGCCCGCTGTACATCCTGCTGGTGCTCCTGGCCGTCAGGGCGGTCGGGGTGAGCGGCGCGTTGCCGCTGATGATCTGGCTGCCGTTCGCGTCGGGCCCCCTCTACGTTGCCGCACTCTGGCTCGCGTCCGGCAACCTGGGATTTCTGACCGATGCGGGCTTCACCAGTCGTTACATTCTCTTTTGGGCCTGGCTGGTCGGCGTCGTCGTCCTGGGTTACGAGCTGGCGAAGCGCACGCGACAGTCAGTGGCGTTGGATGCGGTGCTGGTGCAACAACAGGCCGCGCTGGCCCAGAAGACGGAGGTGCTGCAGCGCACTGCGACGGACCTCGGCGATCGCCTGCTCGAACTGCGCGCCCTGCAGGAGGTGGCGCGCGCGCTTGCCACGACCCTGCGAACGGAGGAGACGCTGCCCGTGGTCGTCGAGACGCTTGCGCGCATGTCGGGCAGCAGCCATTGCGCGGTTGCGCTTATCGACCGCGACAGCGCGGCCGCCGCGCGCGCGGGAGAGGCGCTCGAAGGTGCGTTGCTCAGCGATGACCTGGCCGAGCCCGAGGCATTTCGACTGCCGTTGGGCCAGGAGCCGGCGACGGAGGAGGCATTCGCCAGCAGCAAGCCGCTGTTGGTGGCAGGCGGCGCGGGCGGGAGCATGGGCGAACGCCTGGGAGGGCACGCCTATTTCGTGACGCCGCTGCTCTCACGCGGCCATCCGATCGGCGCACTGTACGTGGCGCAACATCCGGGCACGGCCGCCCGGCCCACTGCTGCGGCGTCGCTCGACACCTCCGAGCAGTTCCTCACCAGCTTCGGCTACTTCGCCGCGACCGCGATGGAGAATGCCCGGCTGTACGATGATGCGTACGAGAAGCGGCGCGAGCTGGAGGCCGTGCTGTCAGGCATCGGCGACGGGGTCGTCGTGGCGGACACCGAGCTTGCCCTGGTGTTGATGAACCCGGTGGCGCGCGACATCCTCGGCCTGGAAGCTGAGCCGCCGGGCGGCGCGCCGCTGCGCCCTTACCTCTCCGTTCCGGCATTTGCCGAATTGTTGGGAAAGACGCTGGAAAGCAGCGTCGAACAGATCCGGGAACTGGAGCTGCCCATCGTGAGGCCGCTGCACAGCGTGAACGGCGACCGGGCGCCGGCCGTGGAATCGATCGAGGGGGAGTCGCGCACGTACGGTGTCCTGGCGTCGCCCGTGCTCGATGCCGCGGGCGAAGTGAGCGGCGTGGTCGCCGTGCTGCGCGATGTCACTGCGCAGAAGGAAGTGGAGCGCATGAAATCCAACTTCCTGTCCGTGGTCAGCCACGAGCTGCGCACGCCGCTGCATTCGATCAAGGGCTTCGTCGAGATCATCCTGATGGGCAAGACCGGCCCGGTCACAGACATCCAGGAGGACTTCCTCAAGACGGTGCGCACGCAGACCACGGTGCTGCAGCGCATGATCGACGACCTGCTGGAGTTCTCGCGCATGGAGGCCGGCCGGATCAAGCTCAACCTGGAGGAAGTGTCTCTCTCGGGCATTGCGCAGGGCGTGGCGACCAAGCTCGCGCCATTGGCCGAGGAGGGCGGGCTCTCGCTCTACCTCGATTTCCCCGAGGGACTGCCCACCATCGATGGGGACCGGGTGAGGCTGGAGCAGGTGCTCACCAACCTGGTCGAGAACGCCATCAAGTTCACGCCCGCCCATGGGGAGATCACGATCGGCGCCTCGCGCAACGGCGGGAAGGTGTGCCTGACGGTGCACGACACGGGGATCGGCATCCCGCCCGCGGAACAGGAGAAGGTCTTCGATCGCTTCTACCAGGTGGACAGCAGCGAGCGCCGCGCATATCGCGGGACGGGCCTGGGGCTGAGCATCTGCAAACATATCGTCGAGCGGCATCACGGCCGCATCTGGGTGGAGAGCGACGGCGTTGACGGGCACGGCAGCCAGTTCTTCGTCGAGCTGCCTGCCGAGCTCAAGCTGGCCGAGGCGCCGACCATCGACTTTTCGACCCCCTCGCGATGAGGCGACGGGATGGCGGCGCCGGACAGTGCGGCGGGGGGCGCCGCTTTATCGGACATCCGCAGTTCTCTGCGCGATGATGAGGCACTTTCCTGATGGATGACATCGCAATCCGAATCGAGAACCTGAGCAAGCTCTACCGTATCGGCCGCGCGCAGCAGCGCCATGACACGCTGCGCGATGCAATTACAGATTTCAGATTGAAGATGACAGATTTGCTTCGCAGACAGGCCCATCTTCAATCTTCAATCTTTGATCTTGAATCGGATAGGGACTTATGGGCCCTCAGGGACGTCTCCTTCGATGTGAGGCGCGGGGAGGTGGTGGGCATCATCGGCCGCAACGGCGCGGGCAAGTCCACGTTGCTTAAGGTGCTGTCACGCATCACCGAGCCGACCAGCGGCCGCGCCGAGATTCGCGGACGCGTCGGCAGCCTGCTCGAGGTGGGCACGGGGTTCCATCCCGAGCTGACCGGCCGCGAGAATATCTATCTCAACGGCGCGATCCTGGGCATGCGCCGCACCGAGATCGAGCGCAAGTTCGAT
>CAZMIS010000225.1:0-7409 GCA_964566325.1 uncultured Anaerolineales bacterium | reverse complement strand
CTTCGCGATCGTGCGCGCCGCGGCGACGGTCTCGAGATCGCCGAGATCGCGGACAATGCCCGCGGCATGGTGCTCGACTACGTGGCTGCGGGCATCGATCCTGCCAGGTCAACCATCTTCCTCCAGTCCGCAATTCACGAGACATATGAGCTGGCCCTGCTCTTCGGCAACCTGGTGACCGTGCCCCGGCTGGTGCGCGTGCCCAGCATCAAGGAGATGGCCCGCGCGGCGATGATCGACGAGGAGGCCGTGCCCTTCGGCCTGCTGGGCTATCCGGTGTTGCAGGCGGCCGATATCCTGCTGCCGCGCGCTCACCTGGTGCCGGTCGGCAAGGACAACCAGGCGCACGTGGAGGTCTCACGCGAGATCGCCCGGCGCTTCAACAGCCTCTACGGCGACGTCTTCCCCATCCCCGACGACCTGGTGGAGGGCGGCACGCTGCCGGGCACCGACGGCCAGGCCAAGATGAGCAAGTCGATCGGCAATGCCATCTTCCTGAGCGATGATGCCGCCACGGTCCGGAAGAAGGTGCACAGCATGTACACCGACCCGAACCGGATTCGCGCTGATATCCCGGGGAACGTCGAGGGCAACCCGGTCTTCACGTACCTGGACTACTTCGACCCGGACCGCGCGCTGGTGGATGAGTTCAAGACGCGCTACCGCGCAGGCACGATCGGCGACGTAGAGGTCAAGGAACGTCTCGCCGGTTCGCTGAACGCGTTCCTGGACCCGATGCGCGAGCGCGCCGCACAGTGCGCCGCGCAGAGCGGCCTGGTCGATGAGATCATCTACGAAGGCACCATGCGTTACCGCGCCATCGCCGGCGAGACGATGCGCGAGGTCAAGAAAGCCATGGGCCTATCCGGCGCATTCAATCGCATTGCACGCAAGGCAGAAGAGCGCCAGAAGAAGCTCGCGAAGCTGGGCGCAGCCGGAGCAGGCTGATGGCGCTGGTCGGCCGCGCCACGGCACCGGGCACGCAGCGTTACGCCGAACGGTGGCAGGCGACCGAACCGAACCGTGCTGCAGTAGCTGGGCATCCCGACCTGCTCGGCGGCCTGGCGATCTCGCCGCTCGGACTGGGGCTGGCCGCCGGTGAACCTACCGTCGAGGTCGATGCGGCGTACCGCGCGGCCATCGATTCGGCCGTCCGTTCAGGCTGCAACCACTTCGACACCGCGCCCAGCTACCGCGGCCAGCGCAGCGAAGCAACGCTGGGCCGGGCTCTGGCCGCGATGTTTGCGGCGGGCGTCGCACAGCGCGACGAGATCATCGTGGCCTCCAAGGCCGGCTTCATCCCTTACCCCGCAAACGCGCCCGGCGACCAAAGGCAAGCCATCTACGACGGCTTCATCGCACCAGGCATCGCAGAGCCCGATGATCTGGCCGGCGGCATCCATTGCCTGGCGCCGGACTTCGTCAGCCACCAGATTACCTGGAGCCTGCGGACGATGGGCCTGCGCCACATCGACATCTACTATCTGCAGAATCCCGAAACGCAGCTCTCGTTCGTCGATCGCACCACGTTCCGGCGCCGGCTCCAGTTGGCGTTCGCGCGGCTGGAGGAAGAGGTCGCAGGCGGCCGGATCGGCTGCTATGGAGTAGCGACGTGGGAAGGCCTGCGCCTTCCCCCTCTCTCCGATCACTACATGAGCCTGGAAGTGGTCATGCGGCTGGTGACCGAAGTGGCCGGCCCCAGGCACCACCTGCGCGTCGTGCAGATGCCGCTCAGCCTGGCGACGCTGGAAGCGATGACGCTGCGCAACCAACCCATCGGCAAGAATCTCCTGGCGGCCCTGCCCGCGGCCGCGGACCTGGGTTTGGCCGTCGTTGCCAGTGCAGCGTTGGGCCAGGGGCAGATCCCGCCGCGTCTCGAGCAGGCCCTGGGCGAAGCCTACGGTGGACTGGACACCTTTAGCCAGCGCGCCCTGCAGTTCGCCCGCTCGCTGCCCGGCGTCGCCTCGGCCCTGTTCGGCAGCGTGGATGCGAAGCACGTGCGCGAGAACCTTGCCGTGCTCGACGCGCCACCGGACCCCAAGGCTGCGCTGCGCCTCGTCCGCATGAAGGGGAGGTAGGGGCGTGATGGCAGAACTCAGGGCCGTCCTGTTCGACATGGGCGACACGATCGTCGATCTCGGCGAGGGCCGGGGCAGCTACGAGGAACGACTGCGGCTGCGCGTGGGCAGCGTGGTTGACGCACTGCTGGACCGTGGCGTACCGATCGCTGACCGCCACGAGTTCTGCGAGTCGCTGGCCGTCGACAGCGAAGCGCAGTATCACGCCGCGCTCGCGCAGCAGTTGAGCATCGACATCACCGTGGTGATGCGCCGCTTCCTCGACGCACGGGGACTTCCCACGGGCGACGACCTGGTCGAAGCGGCCGCCGAGGCGTACTGCCGGGGCGGACCGAACCTGACTGCCCCGCTGCGCACCGGCGCGCTGGAGACGTTGGCGTCCCTTAAGGCGCGCGGCCTCCTGCTCGGCGCCATCTCCAACACGATTCAGCCGGGCCGGTTCCTGAGCACCAACCTGCAGCGGTGGGGCCTGTCGGGCTTCTTCGATATCCGCGTCTACTCATCCGACGTCGGAGTCGCCAAGCCGCACCCCCGGATCTTCCAGGTTGCGCTCGAGCAGTTGGGCGTGCCGGCGGAGAGTGCCGTATACGTGGGCGACCGCCTGGTTCCCGATGTCGGCGGGCCGCAGGCGGTGGGCATGAAGGCGGTGCTGATCCGGGTCGACCACCGCGCGGAGAACCATCCGTCGCTCGTGCCCGATGCCATCATCGACGAACTGCCCCAACTGCTCGAGGTCCTGCCGCGCCTGTTCGGGGCCGCCAACCAAGCCAATTGACGAGGAGACACCGTGCGACCATTGCCCGATATCCGACCTGACCTGCTGATCGAGCGCCTCGAAGCCCTGCTGCGCACCCCCAGCCCGACGGGCGATACAGCGGCCGCGCTGGCCGTAGTGGCCGGGTGGCTGGAGGAGATGGGCCTCGCGCCCGTCTTCACCAAGAAGGGCGCATTGACCGTCACCATCGACGGCGAAAGCGATGCAGCCCCGCGTGCGGTGACCGGCCATGTCGACACCCTGGGCGCCATCGTGACGCAGATCAAGCCGAACGGCCGCCTCACCTTCGACCGCCTCGGCGGCTATCCGTACTACGCGGTCAACGGCGAGTACTGCTGGGTGTTCACCGCGGATGGCCAGGTGCATACGGGCACCGCCCTGCTCGTCAAGTCCTCGGTCCACGTGCATCGCGAGCAGGTGCGCGACCGCGAGTGGAAGATCGACGAGGTCGAAATCCGGCTGGACGCCAGGACGACGAGCGCGGACGAGACGCGCGGCCTGGGCATCGAGGTGGGCGACATGATCGCGTGGGATCCCCGCACCGTGGTCACACCTACCGGTTATGTAAAATCGCGCCACCTGGACGACAAGGCGGGCGTAGCCGTCATGGTGGCCGCGCTCCAGGCGCTGGTCGATGGCCGCGTGCAGCCGGCGCAGAGGACCACGTTCCATTTCAGCGATTTCGAGGAGGTCGGCCACGGCGCAGCCACCGGCGTCCCGGCTGACGTGGCGGAACTCGTGGCCGTGGACATGGGCGCGCTGGGCGACGGACTGCAAGGGAACGAGCACGCGGTCAGCATCTGCGCCAAGGACAGCGGGGGGCCGTATGACCTGGGAATCCGGCGCCGCCTCGCCTCGCTCGCGCGGGACTACGAGGTGCCGTACAAGCTGGATATCTACCCGTACTACGGGTCGGACGCCGAGGCCGCGCTGCGCGCCGGCGGAGATCATCGCATCGGCCTGTTCGGGCCGGGAATCGATGCGTCGCACTCATTCGAGCGCACGCACCGCGATGCACTGGCGGCGTCCACCCGGCTGCTGTTGGCCTATCTTCTGAACTAACGACCGGAGGATCCTTCGATCCCGGACCAGCCGAAGGGGGGCGCGACCTCGAAGGCTGGGGCCTGGGTCGCAGGGGAAGCGCATGATGGAGACACCGAAGAACTACCTGATCGACATGGACGGCGTGCTGGTGACGGGCGAGACGCCCATCCCGGGCGCCAATGAGTTCCTGGCACGGCTGAAGGAACGCGGTTCGCGCTTCCTCATCCTGACCAACAACTCGCGCTACACGCCGGGTGACCTGGCGTTCCGGTTCAATAGCGTGGGCCTGGAGGTGGCGGCGGACTGCATCTTCACCTCCGCGATGGCTACCGCGCGCTTCCTGGCTGCGCAACGGCCGGGCGGGACGGCGTATGTCATCGGCGAAAGCGGATTGACCTGGGCCATCCACGGCGTGGGGTACGTAATCACCGAGCGTGACCCGGACTACGTCGTGCTGGGCGAGGCCGCCAACTACTCCCTGGAGCAACTGACCATCGCGACGCGCCTCGTGGCAGCCGGCGCGCGCTTCATCGCCACCAACCCGGACCCGATGGGCCCATCGGAGGGCGGCATCGTGCCCGCGTGCGGCGCAGTCGCCGCGCTGATCGAGAAGGCCAGCGGCGTCAAGGCCTTCTTCGTGGGCAAGCCCAACCCCCTGATGATGCGGCTGGCGCTGAACTCGATCGGCGCACACTCGGAGAATACGGTGATGGTCGGCGACCGCATGGACACCGACATCATCGGCGGCATGCAGACCGGCATGGAGACGATCCTCGTCCTCTCCGGCGTCACCCGTGCAGCGGACGTGAGCCGCTTCCCCTATTGCCCCACGAGGATCGTGGCATCCGTGGCGGACATCGCGCCGTAGAGCGCCGCGCCTGCCGGACGAACGCTGTCAGGCGGCAATCGCCGGCTCGACCACGGGCGGCGTCAGCGACGCCTTGGCCAGGAGCTCGGCCGCCTCCTCCGGCGTGACCGGGTTGATGTAGAACCCGGACCCTTCCTCGAAGCCTGCGGGCCGGGTGAGGCGGGGAATGATCTCCATGTGCCAGTGATAGTCGTACTGGATCGTCGACCAGTAACCTGCGCGCGGCCGGCGAAACGGCGCGGTATGGATGAGGAAGTTGAACGGAGGATCGTCCAGCGCGTGGCGCAGCTTCAGCAGAATGGTCTTGAGCGCCTGCGCCATACCGCTCATCTGGACATGGTCGATCGAGACGAAGTCGCAGCTGTGCTGCTTCGGCAGGATCCAGGTCTCAAACGGCACGCGTGCGGCAAAGGGCGTGACGACGACAAAGATATCGTTTTCGAAGACCACGCGCTCGCGGGTGAGCCGGGTTTCCTGTTTGATGATGTCGCAGAACACGCAGCGGCGCTTGAAATCGTAGTAACGCTGTGAGCCCTGCAGCTCTTCCTTGACGCGCTTCGGGGTGACGGGGGTGGCGATCAACTGCGAGTGGGCATGCGACATGGTCGCGCCAGCCTGGTAGCCCTGGTTCTTGAAGATCAGGACATACTTGAACCGGTCGTCGCCCCCCAGGTCCTGCATGCGTTCCCGGTAGGTCTTGAGCACGTCTACGATCTGGCCGTCGCTCAGGTCAGCCAGTTCCTTCCCGTGATCGGGCGTCTCGACGATCACCTCGTGTGCGCCCACGCCACTCATCATGTCGAACATGCCGATGCCTTCGCGCACCAGGGTGCCCTCGATGCGCAGGACCGGATACTTGTTGGGCAGCACCCGCACCTGCCAGCCAGGCGTGTTACGCGCGGAGCCAGACGCCCGGACCGCGGCAATCTCGGTCGGGTCCCGCGACTCCTGGCCCCCGCAGAAGACGCACGGCGCAGACTGCCGGACGCTCGGGGCCATCTGACCCTGATCCGGCCGCAGGCCGCGCTCGGGGGCAATGATCACCCAGCGCCCCATGACTGGGTCACGACGTAGCTCCGACACGATGACCTCCTCCGGCCCGAGATGCCTCTCGCCATAACGCCGGTGCGCCTGTCCGCGTACGGCAGGCTCCCTGCGAGCATGTTGCGGGCCGATCCATATCGGTCCTCACACTATCTCACGCGTACATCACGAACCGCATTACGATATCCGTCACTGCGGCAGGGTATTCTGCCAAATCCACGCGAGGGTATGAGCAGCCTGGGCTGCGAGCAGGGCCAGTCCTGCCCCGCGCAGTACGCGCTGCTCCGGCAAGGCCCGCCCAAGCAAATAGCCCAGCAGCAATGCCGCAGGCACGGCCGCGGGGGAGAACAGATCCCAGTCCTTCTGCCCCCCGTAGTCCGCGTTCCACACCAGCGTGAGCAACAGGTAGCTGATCGACATCACGGCGAGGAACATCCCGGTACGATCGCCCCGCGTCACGCGCTGCCGTGCCAGCAGGACCACGAGGATGATGGCGGGCCAGACCACCGGCGCCACCAGCACCTGCTGGTTCACGATGTCTGCCAGGTGCCCGAGTGAAAACATCGTGTAATGCTGCCATTCCGTCGTGATGCGGAACACGGGAACGAACCAGCTGCGATCGCCGCCGCCCGGAAAATCGACCCCGGCCAGCGCGTCCAGCCCATGCCCTCCCGCGGTCATCAGCGCCACGACGGCTGCAAAGACGATGACATATGGGATGGCGATACTCCCGAAGGTGCGGACCCAACTCACCGGACCGGCCCGCTTCGCGCCGGAATCGGCGATACTGGCCGGCGAGGGACGCACGGCCGCCAGCGCCAGATACAGGAGGCTGGGCGTCAGAACGATGGTCGAAGGATGAAAGGCATGCGTGAGCGCGAGTGCCAGGGCCGGCCAGACCAGCGGAAGGTCGCCCCGCAGGTGGCGCACGGCCAGTGAGGCATAAATCAGCACCCCCAACGTCATGATGGGGTAGTTCTCCACGTAGCCGAAGAACAGCTGCATCGTGCCGAGGGTCAACACAAGTCCGGCAATCAGGAACCGCTCGGTGCGGTTGCGGCCCAGTCGCAGGGCCAACCCCAGCAGCACCCAGACGAATCCCATGCCCGCCAGGACACTGAGCAACGTATAGATCGGGACGGGATCCTGCCAGCCGAACAACATGCTGCCCAGCTGCCATCCCTTGGCGTGCAGAAACACGTCGAATGGCGCCTGCCAGACGTAGGTCAGCAGATACGGATCATCGAGCGCCTTGACCAGCAGCTTGCTGTCGCCCCAACGAAGGTGCTGGATGCGGAAAAGGTAGAATGCGATCCCCGCCAACAAGGTCATCAGAAGCCGCATCGCAGGCGAGGACCAGCGGATCGCCAGCGCGGCAGCGGCCACGCGGCGCAATCGCCGCCACGCGGCCTCCCCGAAGAGCGCCGCAAGCGCCGCCAATGCGGCCAGCAACCACCGCACGGCCGGGGGCAGGTAGGTCACAGGCCAAAGCCCCCACACCGCCGGCTCCGGAAACAGCGGGGCGACCAGATGCAGGGCGATGATCAGGAGGGCAAGCAGGCGGAGCGACCAAAGCAGGCGACGCGAGGTCGCCGAAAGT
>CAZMIS010000224.1:0-7411 GCA_964566325.1 uncultured Anaerolineales bacterium | reverse complement strand
TCGAGGCCGAGGTTGAGGATGCCCGAGCGCTCGGTCACGATCTCGCCGAGCGTGGCCAGCAGCACCGGCACGGCCAAGCGGATGGCAGCAGTGAGAAGGGCCACGACAAATGCCCAGTTGAGAACGAGGCTCCAATCCATCACTGCCCCCTGTTCATCTTGCCGTGTGCGATCGCATCCGCTGCCAGGACGCACAGCACCACCACCGCCTGAACCGCACCCGCGAGCGCAACGGGCAGCTGGTAGACGACGTGCATCGACTGCGCGCCGATGGTCAACGCGGCGAAGAAGACCGCGGCCACGGCCACGCCCACGGGGTGCATCCGGCCCAGCAGGGCGACCAGGATGCCGCTGAAGCCGTAATCTCCCGAGATGCCGCCCTTCAGTCGGGTGTGGAGCGAGCTCACCTCGATGATGCCCGCCAGCCCGCCCAGCGCGCCGGAGAACATCAGCGCAAACATGATGAGCCGCTCGACCTTGATGCCCGCGTAGCGGGCCACGCTGGTGCGCGACCCGACCGCTCGCAGGCGAAATCCCAGCGGGGTGGACCAGAGGAGCGCATAGACGAGTGGGATCATGAACAACGCGATGAAGACGCCGATGTGCACCCGGCTGCCGAAGAGGATCGGCATGCGAGCCGCGGTCACAAATTGGGCGCTTTCGGGCAGGTAGCCGCCGGGCTCCTGCAACGGTCCGCGCGCCACGTACTCCATGAAGAGGATGGCAATGTAGTTGAGCATCAACGTGCTGATGATCTCGTTGATCCCCCGCCGGATCTTGAACAGGCCCGCAACGGCGGCCCAGAGTGCGCCTCCGAGCGCGCCGGCCAGCAGCATCGCCACGATCAGGAGCGGCCGGGGCCACTGATCCGCGAAGTTGAGCGCGATCACCCCGCCCGCCAGCGCGCCCATGTAGTACTGGCCCTCGCCGCCGATGTTCCAGACGCGCGCTCGAAACGCAGCCGTCAGCCCCAGGCCCATGAGGAGGAGTGGCGCCGTCTTGAGGAGCGTCTCCTCGATCTGGCGCCTGCCGCCGAACGCGCCGCGCATCATCGTGGCATAGGCTTCGATCGGGTTGGCGCCCGCGAGCAGGATCAGGAGCGCGCCGATGATCAGGCCGGCCAGCACGCCGGCCAGCGGCGCGCCCAGAGTGAGCAGCCACCTGCGGGGCTGCGGGGCCGGCACGCGTTTTTCGTCGAGGTTGACGGCTGTCACGGCGCCTCCCCCACTGCGCCGGCCGTGCGCTTCTGGCCGGCCATCATCAGCCCGATCTCATTCACGTCGACGCCCTGCGCTGGGAGAATGCCCATGACCTGTCCCTCGTACATGACCGCTATCCAATCGCTCAGCGCGAGGATCTCGTCGAGTTCGGTCGAGATGAGCAGGATCGCCACGCCCGCGTCGCGCTGCTCGACGAGACGCCGGTGCACGAACTCGATCGCACTCACGTCGAGGCCCCGCGTCGGTTGGGCGGCCAGCAGCACCTTGGGACTGCGGGAGAGCTCCCGCGCCAGCACCATCTTCTGCGCGTTGCCGCCCGACAGGTTGCCGGCGTGCGTCTCAACCGAAGGCGTGCGCACGTCGAAATCGGCCACCAGGCTGCCCGCATTCTGCCGGATCGCCTTCTGATTGAGCCATCCGCGGTGTGTGAAGGGCTCGTCGCCGATCCGCTGCAGGACAAGATTCTCCGCAATCGAAAAGTCGCGCAGCATGCCCATGCCGTAGCGGTCCGACGGGATGTGGGCCAGCCCGACGCCGCAGAACGTCCCCCTGCCGCCGAGCGTAACCTTGTGGTCGCAGATGCGAATCTCCCCGGCGGTCCCGGGCCGTAACCCCGCAATGACTTCCTCGAGTTCCGTCTGACCGTTGCCGGCCACGCCGGCCACGCCCACGATTTCGCCTGCGCGAACATCCAGGCTGACGTCCCGCAGGGCTGGTAGCCCGCGGTCGCTCTCCGCGCTGAGGTTCCTAAGGCTGAGCAGCGTCTCTCCGGGGTGGCTGGGACCTTTCGGCACCACCAACACAACCTCGCGACCCACCATCATGCACGCCAGGGCCTGCTTGTCCGTCTCACGCGTCGCGACCGTGCCGACCACCCTGCCGTCGCGCATCACCGTGACCCTGTCGGATGCGGCCAGCACCTCGCCGAGCTTATGGGAGATGAAGACGATGGACTTGCCCTCGGCCACGAGGCGCCTGATGATGTCCAGCAGGCCGATCCACTCCTGCGGCGTCAAGACGGCAGTCGGCTCGTCCAGGATCAGCACGTCTGCGCCCCGATAGAGCGCCTTAAGGATTTCGACCCGCTGCTGCTCGCCCACGGACAGAGTCCACACGCACGCGGAGGGATCGATGGCCAGGCCGTAGCGCTGAGACAGCTCGACCAGGCGCTGCTCGACCGCGCGGCGGTTTTCGAGGAGTGGGGTGCGGGGCGAGGGCTGCCCCAGGACGATGTTCTCGGCCACGGTGAACGGCTTGACCAGCATGAAGTGCTGGTGCACCATCCCCAGCCCGTGGTTGATGGCATCTGCCGCGGAGCGAAACGCGACGGGCTTGCCCCGCAGCCAGATCTCGCCCTCATCGGCCGCGTGGAGCCCGTACAGGACGTTCATCAGGGTCGACTTGCCTGCACCGTTCTCGCCCAATAAGGCATGGACCTCGCCCGGCAGCAGGTCAAAATCGACCCCGGCATTAGCGGTCACGCCCGGAAAGCGTTTGACGATGCCGCGCATGCGGACAATTGGATCAGGTGGTCCGGCCAAGAGGACGTGCCTCCTTCACGAGCGTGTGCGACCCGAGGCAGGGACGACGACATTCGGTCCGTCGCCAACAGCCCGCGCCCCGCGCGCCAACCCCGGCGGGCACGGAACTGGCGTTCCGTGCCCGCCGCCACACGTTTGTTACTTAGCCGCTTCCGGCACGAAGGGCACCACGAACGCGCCGGACTGAATCTCGCCGTAGACCTTGTCGGCCGCGGCCAAAGCCTCGGCCGGGATCTTGCTCTTCAGCGCATCGTTGTACTTCATCTTCAGCGCGCCCTGCGGCACCCCGTAGTCGTACCACGGATTATCGAACGTGCCGTCGAGCGTCTGCTCGAGCATCTTGGTGAACATGGGCAGCAGATCCCACATGATGTTCACCAGGACCACGTCGGGGCCGTTCTCGGTCATGTCGCCCACGTAGCCGGTGACGTAGCCGCCGCGCTCCTTCGCAGCCTCGATCGCGCCGAGGGCCGGACCCTCGCCGCACTCGACCCAGAAGTCGACGCCCGCGTCAGCCTGGGCCAGGGCTGCTTCCTTGGCCTTCGCCACGTCCACCCAGTCGCCCACCGCGGTCATGATCAGGGTCGCGTCGGGATTCACGGTCTTGGCGCCGGCCAACAATGCCTCGCCCAGAGCGTGGCACACCGGAATGTCGGCGCCGTAGATGGCGCCTAGCTTGCCCGTCTTGCTCATGTGCCCGGCGATCACGCCCACAGGGTAGGCCGCCTGGTAGAATGGCTGGTCGTAGTCGGCCACATTCTTGGCCATCTTCTTGATGCCGCCGCCCCACGCGAAGTTGGCGTTAGGGAACTCGGACGCGACCTGGAAGGCCGCGTCGCCGAAGCTGAACGAATGCGCCACGATCATCTGGAAGCCCTGATCGGCATACTCGCGGATCACACGTGCCGCGTCAGCATCGGCTACGTTCTCGGAGTAGGCGATCCTGACGCCCTGCTTCCCGAGCTCCTGCGCGGCGGCGTACCCGGCCTCGTTCCAGGAGTTGTCGTCCCAGGGTCCGGTGAGGATGACCGCCAGGCTGCCCTTATCTGCGGCAGCCGGCGCCGCAGGGGCCGCGGTGGGCTCAGCGGCTGCAGGCGCAGCGGGTGCTTGCGTGGGTGCGGCTGCGGGCGCGCAGCCCGTCAGGACCAACACCAGGATGGTGAACAGAACTGCGATTCGACCGAACATGTTTTCCTCCTCTTTCAGCGTTGAGACACTTATCAGGCGAGCGGCAATCCCATCTGCCGGAGCTCGCCCTTGACCTGTTCGTACGTCTCAAGCCACGCGGGCCGCGGCTTGACCGTCACCACGTCGTAGACCTCGCCGAACGGCTGCCCCTTCGGGCGCTTGCCCAGGTCGGGCTTGTAGAGCTCCACCAGGCGGCGGACGATGCCGTCCGCATCGGTGCGCGACATGCCCGAGGCTGCGCGTGCCACTTCCGCGGTGAAGCGGGCCTCCAGGCCCGACACGTGCGCCACGTTGACGCCCGCGGCCGAGCGCGGGCCGATCAGCCCGGTGGCGCCCGATGCCGCGGCCATGATGGCCATCGCCGCGCACTCGTACAGCAGCGTCTTCGTTCCCGGCCCGCCCACCGGCGTGATGACCACGTCGGTCATCAGCCGCGAGTTGCGCGCCAGCGACTGCTGGGCAAGGCTGATGGCCTGCAGGATCTCCGGCGTCGTATCGTTGTCGTAGAAGGGGTGCGCGGGCGACACAGAGTGCGTGTTCGTCATGTAGAGCATCTGCAGCAGGATGCAGCCGGAGACGATGGCCAGGGCCATGCCGTCGCGGCCGCCGCAGGAGCCACCGTAGATGGTGTTGTAGAAGGCGTGGATCACGCTGCCCGTGCGCACCAGGTGCGCCAGCTTGCTCAGCGCCATGTGGTCGGTCTTGAACTCCGAGATCATGGCGATGTGGTGCCAGTCCTGCGTGCTGAAGCCGCCGTGCGACGTGCCCGACAGCTCGCCGATCTCGGAGACGGCGTTTTCCACGCACCCCAAGGCCAGGCCCGGGCGTCCTGCGCGCTGGCAAGCCGCCTTGGACATCTCGACCTCGTGCCATGCGGCCAGCACCTCCCACGGCGTCCGGCTGCGCAACTCGCGGCCGTACACGTGGCTCAACGTGCAGTTGATCACCGCATCGACCAGCGGCTCTTGCGCATACGACTGCGTGACCGCCAGGTACAACTCCTCCGGCAGCGGCGTGCCGACGCCGCCGCCCTTGATGAAGGGCGGATGGCAATCTTCGACGCAGCGCTTGCGCTCCGTCGCGCGGTCGTTGCCTTCCCCGATCGTGACCTCGACCGGCGCCACTTCCAGTGCAGCACGGATCTCGTCACGGGTGAACTGGATGCGGCGGCTTGTGCTGACGCAATACGCGCCGAGTTGCTCCGCAAGGGCCAGACCTGCTTCGAAGAGCCGGTCGGCCAGGGCATCATCGGCCGTGACGATCGCGTCGCCCACCGCCGGCATCTTGATTTGGTGCTGTGCCAGGAGGCTCATGACCGCGTTGGGCACCAGCTGCATGTCCCACTGCAGCTCCTCCACGATGGGCCCGGTCTCGGCGCGATCGAGGACATCCAGAAGACGGGTGGTGTTTCTCATGCCGTCGCCCCCTTGCGCCGCGCCATCAGGCCGCGGCACATGGCGACAGCCTCCACCGCATCCTCTGCGAAGCCATCGAGCCCTGCGGCCGTCGACCACTCCGCGGTCACCGGTGCGCCGCCCGCGACCACCATGAACCGCGACCGTTCGCCGGCCGCGTCCAGCCGTGCGAGCACGTCCTTGACAAAGGGCAGCGAAGTCGTCAACAGAGACGACAGGGCGATGATGTCCGCGCTCTCGCGGCGTGCTGCATCGAGGATGGCCTGCGTGGCCACGTTCGTGCCGAGGTCGGTGACCCTGAAGCCGTTGACCTGGAGCATCAGGGCGACCATATTCTTGCCGATGTCGTGGATGTCGCCCTGCGCGGTGCCGATCACCACCACGCCCTCGGTCGTGCTGCTGCCGCCCGACTGGCGGATGGCCGGTTCCAGCACCTGGCCCTGCATGGCCTTGACGACCACACCCGCGCGCATCAGGTCCGGCAGAAAAACCTCGAGACGCGAGAAGGCGTCACCGATCGCGGTCAGGACCGGTTCGATTACGCCTTGGAAGAACTCAAGAGGCGACAGCCCGGACGCCAGCGCCTCGCGCGCAAGGTCGACTGCGCCGGCCTCATCCAGCGCCTCGATGGCGCCTCTGAGGCGGGTCCGCATCTCGGCTAAAGACGGTTCTGGAAATTCCATGTTGACTCACCTGTACGGAAGAGAAGAGGGCCGCACGAAGGGAAAGCGGGGCGCTACCCGACGGAGTCCACTATATGCGGCCCGAAAGACATTGTCAAGACACCTATTCAGGGTGCCCAACCGCAAGCTATGCCGAGAACTTCTTGCACAGGTCGACTGCGCCCACAGCATCGGGCGAGTAGCCGTCCGCGCCCAGCGTCGACGCCCACTCGTCCGTGACGCAGCCGCCGCCGACGATCATCTTGAAGTTATCGCGCACCCCGACCTCGCTGAACAGGTTGATCGTGTTCTCGATCATGGGCCGGGTGGTGGTCATCAGGGAAGACATGGCCACGACCTGCGCACGGTTCTCCTGCGCGGCCGTAAGGAAGCCGCTCGGCGCCACGTTCCGGCCGAGATCCACGACGCGGAACCCGTGCGCCTTCAGCATCGTGACCACGATGTTCTTGCCGATATCGTGGATGTCGCCCATGACGGTGCCGATGACCACCGTGCCCTTGGGTTCAGTCACCCTGCCCTGGCTGGCGATCGCAGCCTCGACGTGCTGCGACACGCGCTGCGCGGCGTCGCCCGCCAGCATCAGCTCGGGCAGGAACACCTCGCCGTTCTGGAACTGATCTCCGACCACCGTCAGCGCGGGGATCATGACATCATTGATCAATGCGACCGGGTCTGCCCCGCCTTTGAGCGCCTCGAGTGCGGCCTCCTCGGCCAGGTCTCCGTCTCCGTCGATGAGCGCGTCCGCCAGGCGGCCGGCGATCTCCTCAGAATTACTCATAGTGTGCTCCTCCGTTCTTCATTCCGGTCACGCCAGCTTCAGGCCGATGCGGCGCAGATCTTCTTTGACTTCGTAGTACATGTCCAACCACTCGGTTGTGGGCTGCACGGTCTCGACGTTGTACACCTCGTTGAACGGGCGGCCGCGGTTGGGGTTGGTGATCGTCGCCTGGTAGCGGGGCAAGATCTCCTGCACCAGCTGCGCCGCATCCGCGCGCGTGAGGTTCAGCGACGCACGCGACACCTCTGCGATGAACCGCGCCTCGAGCCCCGTCACGCGATCGGGGAAGAAGCCGCCGGTGGTGCCGGCGCCCTGCATGTTGAAGCCGCACACAGTGGTCACCACCGCGCCTGCCGCACACTCGTAGAAGAGCTCCTTCGTGCCCGGGCCGGAGACGACGTAGATGTCGTTGAGGGCCACCATCTTGCTGTTGCGCGCCAGTGCCTGGCCGACCATCGACTCGACCCACAGACCGAGCGGATCTGTGTTATTCACGTAGTGCAGGTGCGTCAGCGAAAACATGTGATAGTCCGCGTCGTAGAGCACCGCGCCCAACAGGTGATCCGCCACCGAGACGATTGCCGTGC
>CAZMIS010000223.1:0-7443 GCA_964566325.1 uncultured Anaerolineales bacterium | reverse complement strand
ACCGAGGAAGACCTGGTGCTGAGCGTGACCAAGAAGAAGCATCTCACGAATCACCGCTCGTCCACCGGGGACGAACTGGTTCACCTGGAGACGCCCATCAACCTGTCATTGGATGATTGCCTGGAGTACATCGGCGAGGATGAGTTGGTCGAGATCACGCCCAAGAGCATCCGCATGCGCAAGCGGATCCTGGACGCTGATGATCGTAAGAAAGACCAGAAGACGCGCAGCCTCGCGCAGGCGTAGGGACGCAGGTCGTCCGCCTCACCACCCTGGCACACAATAAAGGGGACAAGACGCATCACTGCAGGCGTCCTGTCCCCTTCTTCGTCCTGGCGGTCAGCGCTATTCGCCGGCCGCCTCAGGGCCCGCCGCAGCGACCGCAGCGGCCACACCCTTCCAGTGCGCGCGCTCGGCCTTGTCCGGGAACCTGGGCAGCAGCGTGGCGTCATCTGATAGCGCCACCTTGTCGCCCGGCTGCAGCTCGGCCTTGTTGCCCTTCTCGGCCAGCGGCTTCTGGGGCAGATTGTAGATCCCGATCTCGTCGCCGGGCCTGGCGTTTCTGCACTGGACGTAGGCCAGTCCGAGGATCACCCCGTCCACGTCCACGGCCGCGCTTGTCACCCAGCCGATCGCCTGGCCCTTCCTGCTGACGACCGGATCGCCGGTCTTCGGCATGCGCACCCCGCGCTCGTTCATGCGGAAGCGAGCGACTTCCATCGTGCGCGTCTTTTCCTTGGCCAGGTAGGCCTCACGGCCGATGAAGTACGGCTTGTGCAGCTTGACGTACGCAGCGAAACGGGCGCCCGCGGGCGAGATGCCGAAGTGCCCTGCCAGCTCATGGCCGTACAGCGGCAGCCCGGCTTCCAGGCGGGTGCTGTCGCGCGCTGCCAGGCCCGTCGGCTGGATGCCGAACGGTTTGCCGGCTTCCATCAATGCCTCCCAGAACGCAACCGCGCGCTCGGGGTGCACGAACAGCTCGTAGCCGACATCTTCGCCCGTGTAGCCCGTGCGGGCGATCACCAGGTCGAATCCACCGAGCACGCAGTGAGTCACCCCGGTGCGCGGCAGGCGGCCGATCTGGTCTTTGACCTTGACGTCATCCGTGAGGGCCTGCAGGATCGCCATGGATGCCGGCCCCTGGAGCGCAAGATCGATCCGCATGTCTTCGCCGCTGGACGGGTCCTTCAGGTTGCGCAGCGTGGCGGGGCGAAGCACGCGCAGATCCGGGCGGTTGCGGTCGAGCAGCACCTCGCCGTTGTTGACTGCGTTGAGCCACGCCCAATCCTTGTCCGCATTGGACGCGTTGACGACGATCTGGAAGTTGTCCTTCGCGCGGCGGTAGACGAGGAGGTCGTCGATGACGTTGCCATCCACGTCGAGCAGGTAGGCGTAGAAGCTCTCACCCGGTGCGTACCAGCGCACGTAGTTCGACAGCACCAGGTCCAGGAACGCCTCGGCGTGCGGTCCGGTCGCCTCGAATACGCCCATGTGCGACACGTCGAAGAGGCCTGCGGCCCTGCGCACTGCGTTGTGCTCGTCGAGCACACCGGTGTACCACACCGGCATCTCCCAGCCCGCGAACGGCACGATGTGCCGGGTGTGCGCCTTGTGCCACTCGTAGAGCACGGTGCGCTTGAGGGGCGCGTTCTCGGGCTCGCGCCACGCGAACTCGGGCAGGGTTTCCTGCGGCCGGTCCTGTGCGAGGACCTGCTGGCCGACGAAGTACGGCTTGCGCAGCTCGAAGCGGACCGGCGAGGTGCGCAGCAGAAGCTCCTGTCCCGAGGGGCGTTCTTGCGCGTAGTCGGGCAGGCCGGATGCGACACGAAGCGTCGCGAGCGCGGCCGGGCCTATGGGCGTTGCACCCGCGGCTATTAGCTGTTTCTGTGGTGCCGCGATGCTGTCACGAACCACCAGTTCGGCGTGTCCCGGCCCGATCAGGAACGCAGACACGGCGGGCAGCTCGTCATCCGCGGTCAACGCGAGGCTGGCGGGCAGCGCGGCCTCCACGATCGCCTGGGACTGTGGCCCGTGCAGCGCCAGCGCCAGGTAGTGCGGTTCGGCCTCGTAGCGCAGATCTTCTACGACCAGCGGCCCCTCGACCTTGGCGAACAGGTCTTGGCGATCGAACAGGATGTACCCGTCGCCGAGCCCGCGCAGCCACGCCTTGACCCGCTCGTGGTTCTCCGGCTGCGTGCGCAGGATGAAACGGTGCCGCCCGTACTCGTCCGCGGGCAGGCGCATGACGAACACATCGTCCATCACGCGGCTGTCGGGGTCGAGAATGAAGGTCGGCACGCACTGGCCAGGCTGGATGCATGGCACGTCTGCGGTCACGATTTGGTTCAGCCCGGCCTCCGCGCGCTCGCCCGACACCAGCAGCAGTCCGCACGCGCTCACGTCCATCAGAGCCGCGCCCGTCTGCGCCGCGGCTCTCTCCGCTTCGGGCACCGGGTCGCGGGCCGCATCCGCGGCGACGAGCGCGGGGCGGGGCTGCGCCTGCGTGAAGTAGTGGGGATAGGTCGTGCCGCGGTTCTCCGTCTCCGCCGCGCCCAGCGCTGCGAGCTCCGCGACCTCCGCCTTGATCTCCTCGAACACATCCAGATCGATCTTGCCGCGCGGCAGCTCGCCCGACAGCCCGATGTAGCTGAACGCCTGGATGTTCGTCACGGTCTTGTGGATCAGCGCGGCCACCCGATCGATCTCCGCGACGCCGAAGCCGCGCTGTGTGAGCCATGGCGTGCCGAGGCGGATGCCCATGCCCAGCGCGGTCAGCGTGTCTCCAGGGATGGTGTTCTTGTTGGCGACGATGCCGGCCATGTCCAGGATGCGCACGGCCGGCTCTCCGCGCAGCGGGGCTCCCGTCTTGGTCTTGACGCTGTTCAGGTCCAGCATGCAGAAGTGGGTGTTCGTTCCGCCATAAGCAAGCTTGAGCCCGCGACGGGCCAGGCCGTCGGCCAGCGCTGCCGCGTTCTCCTTGATGCGATGCATGGTGCGCTTGAATTGCTCCGACCGCGCGATCTTGAACGCCACGGCCATGGCCGCGAATTTCTGCGTGTGCGGCCCGCCCTGCTCTCCGGGGAACACCGCCATGTCGATGCGCTTGCCGATATCTTCGTTGGTCGTCATGATGATCGCCCCGCGCGGGCCGCAGAGCGTCTTGTGGGTGGTGCAGGTCACGACGTCCGCAATGCCGATCGGGTTGGGGTAGGCCCCGGCGGTCGCCATGCCCGCAGAGTGGCTGATGTCGGCCAGGAGGAAGGCGCCGACCTCGTGCGCGATCTCGGCGAAGATCTGCCAGTCCGGAGCCCACGTGTAGGACGTGAAGCCGGCGATGATCATCCTGGGGCGGTTCCGCCGCGCCAGGTCACGGATCTCGTCGTAGTCCAGCTTGCCCGTGGACTTGCTGACGCCGTAGCTGACCACGTTGTAGCGCTTGCCCGAGAAGTTGAACTCGCTGCCGTGCGTCAGGTGGCCGCCCTGGAACAGGTCCATGCCCATCACCGTGTCGCCGGGCTGCACCAGGGCATCGTACACGGCCAGGTTCGCGGCCGCGCCGGACAGGGGCTGGACGTTGACATAAATATTCTTGTCGGCGACGCGCTCGTTGGCGAAGATCAGCGCCGCGCGGCGCTGCGCCAGGGTCTCGACGAAATGGACATAGTCGACGCCCTTGTAGAAGCGTCTGTCGGCATACCGGCGGTAGTAAGCGAGCTGGTGGGGATAATCGAGGAGCAGGTCCTCGTCGTCGCGCGTCATGCGGAGGGGAGGGTAGCCCTCGGCATACACGTTGTTGAAGACGGAGCCCAAGGCCTGCCGTACTGCCAGAGGCGCCATGGACTCCGACGGAATCATGATGAGCTTGCGCGCCTGGCGCTCTTCCTCGAAGTCGATGATCGCATCGATGTCCGGATCGATGACACCCAGGTCAGCGCCGAGATACAGATCCCAATACTCACTGTCGGGCATGATTGATTCACTCCTTTGTGGGTCAACTGAAGAGCATAACAGTGATCTTAGCACGCTTCACGGCGGGTGAATATGAGCCGCGTCAGGCGTCCCTCAGTTACCTCCGCCGGCGATGGCCGGGACGACCGCGCGCGAGGTCCGCATGAACTGAGCCAGAAGCAGCCCAAGCAGGACAATCACCACGCCGAACAGGAAGGGCGCCTCGCTGCCATACACCTCCCATACGGTGCCGCCGATGAGCGGCACGGTGATCGCTGCGATGTGCTCGATCGCCTGCTGGGTCGAGAGGTTGCTGGTGATTTCCTCTCGTGACACGGCGATCTTCTGAAAGTAGGAGGTCAAGGAGACGTTAAAGCCAAAGAAGACGTTGTCGAGGATGAACAGCGCGTACAGCAGCGGCAGCGACCCGACGTAAGCATACCCCAGGAAGATCAGGGCGAGCGACGAGAATGTGATGGTCATGGCCGCCCGTTCGCCGATCCGCCCCACCAGCTGGCCGGTCCATCGAAGCGTCAATACATTGATGATGCTGTTCGCGAGAAACAGCATCGCCGTCGTCTGCACGCTGACGCCGTGATCTTTGACCAACAGGAAGACGGCGAACGTGGTGAAGATGTGCCTGCGACTGCCCAGGAGGAAGGAGAGTGCATAGAACAGCCAGTAGCGACGCCTCAGCTTGACCTTGCGGCCCGTGGGCAGGCCTGTCGGGCGACCGCCGAACGGCAGCAGCAGCAGTCCGCCCAGGATGACCAGGACGCCCACGAGCTGGAAGAGGGTGCGGTAACCCAGCGGCGCAGCCAGCAGCAGCACGGCCCCGGTGCCCGCAACGGCCGCCAGCGATCCCAGGCTGCCCAGATTGCCCAGGGTCTTCGGCGTATCCTGTTCTTTCATGATCATCAGGACGACGGCATTGCTGCTGGGCATGAAGAAGTGAAAACCCAGGCTCATGATGAAGGTGGACACGAGCAGGTAGGTCGTCGTCTCGGCCTGGCCGCTGAGCAGGACACCCACGCCCATGACCACCACACTCAGGGCCATCAGGCGGACCTCGGACAACACCAGCGCCAGGAAGGCGATGGCAAAGCCCAGGAGGCCGGGGATCTCGCGAACGGCCTGGATCAGGCCGACCGTGCCCGGCCCGGCGCCCAGTTGTTCCACGGCGAAGTTGTTGAACAACGTCTGCCAGACCTGGAATCCGAAGTTCAGAAGGAAGTTGGAGACGATGATGAACAGCAACAGGCGCCGGTTGTCACGAAAGATCTCTTGCATGGTGGGGTTGGTCCGTTCGGGCGATGCGATGTGTTCCGGGCTGATGAGTAACCTGGCCGGAAGTCAGGCGATCCCGTCAGAAGGTCGTGGTCATTCGAGGCCGCTGAGGCGCGCCTGAAGCGCGCGCACCGAGGCCGGCGAATGTCCCTGGTAGTGATTGTTGAAGTAGCCGTACACGGTCAGGGCGGCGTCGCGATAGCGCCTCACCTGTTCAGCCCAGCGGTCAAGCTGTACGTCGCGGTTGATCCGGACGTGGCCGAACTCTCCATCGGGTATGTCTTCACGCCGTCCAAGCCAGCGGATGTAGACGAACGGCGCGGTGATCGTGTCCAGGACCGGCATCCACGCGTGCTGGACCAGGCATAACGCCACGCCGTGGCGCTGAAGAAGGCCTTTGAGTCGCTCGAAGGTCTCCTCAGCCAGCCAGGACCTGTGGCGCACCTCCAGCGCATACTGAGGTCCGGCAGGCAGGTCGGGCAAGAAGGCTGCCAGGTCGTCCATCCCGGCCGCGGTCCAGCCGGGCGGCATCTGCAGGAGCAGCGGGCCGAGCTTGTCCCCCAAGCCTGCCATGGCTTCGACGAAGACGTTCGCCTCCAGTCCGGCCTCGCGGAGTTCCTTCTCGTGGGTCACGACCTTCGGGAACTTGGCCGCGAAGCGGAAGCCGTCAGGCGTGCGCTCGCGCCAGCCGGCGATGGTTGTTCCACGCGGGATCGCGTAGAAGGTGGTATCGAGCTCGACCGTGTCGAAGTGCTTTGCGTACTCCGGCAGGTACTCCTTGTTGGTTGTCCCAGCGGGATAGAAGGGGCCCTCCCAGGACGGATAGCTCCACCCTTGCGTGCCCAGGTAGATCCGTATCATGGCCTCTCCTTCGATCGAAAAAACCCGACCTCATCAGAGACCGGGTTCTCGCTCGCCGCCGTGGCTGGGGCCAGTGTCGGGTTGGCGAGATCTAGAAGAAGCCAAGCTGGTCTTTGGCTTCCTGCGTCATCATGTCGGGATTCCACAGCGGGCTCCAAACCACGTGCACGTTGATCGCGTCCAGGTCAGGATAAGCTTGCTTAATGTAGGTCTGGACTGCGGCGATGATCTGCGGGCCGACGGGGCAGCCAGGTGACGTGAGCGTCATCTTGATGTCCACGATCTTGCCGTCGGGCACCTTCACGTCGTAGATCAGGCCAAGATCGACGATGTTGAGCCCGATTTCGGGGTCAAAGACGTTCTTGCGGATGACTTCCCGCACATCGTTCTCGGTCGGTGTGGTCATGGGTTCCTTCTCCGTTCAGTACGACTCGATCAACAGATCGCCGTCTTCGACTTTGACTTCATACGTGGCGACCGGCTCAAACGCGGGGAGGCTCAGCGCCTCACCGGTGCGCACGTCGAAGCGGGCGCCGTGCCGGGGGCAGACGAGCTGTCCGCACTCGAGCTTGCCGTCACCCAAGGGGGCGCCATCGTGCGTGCACACGTCCTCCACGCAGAAGTACTCGCCGTCAAGGTTGACGACCACGACCCCGAGTCCGTCCACGTCGCAGACCTTCTTCTCGCCGGGCGCGATTTCGTCGGCCCGGCCGACCTTCACAAACGTGGTCACTCGCTCACTCCTCGTCCTCGTCCGCCAATCCCCAGACCGCCGCCTTCATCGCCTTGAGCGGAAGAAGGGCGCATTTAAGGCGCACGGGGCCGACCTCGATGCCGAGCAGGTCCAGGATGCTCTCCTTGTCGTACTCCTTCAACTCATCCAGCGACTTACCGATGATCTCCTCGGACATCATCGACGCGGCTGCACGGCTGATGGCACAACCG
Organism: uncultured Anaerolineales bacterium; assembly: GCA_964566325.1. Taxonomy (GTDB): domain Bacteria; phylum Chloroflexota; class Anaerolineae; order CG2-30-64-16; family CG2-30-64-16; genus JALOOB01. The sequence goes on along the minus strand of CAZMIS010000223.1, from coordinate 402 downwards.
TGGCCGGTGAACGCGATGTCCACCACCTTGCCATCTTCGACCTTCAGCTCGAGCGTGATCTCGTCGCCGCACAGCGGATTGCGGTCGTGGTACACCATCGTCGGTTCGTCCAGGTGGCCGAAGTGACGCGGGTGTTTGTAGTGATCCAGTATCTCTTCTGCGTACAGATCCATGGCTGGCACCTAGTAACTGAAGTATTCGGCCACCTTGCGGAGGCCCTTCACGAGGATGTCGATCTCCTCGAGCGTATTGTAGATGTAGAAGCTGGCGCGCGCTGTGGCCGCCACGCCAAATCGTTCGTGCAGCGGCTGCGCACAGTGGTGGCCGGCCCGCACGGCGATGCCCATGCTGTCCAGCGCTGCCGCGATGTCGTGCGGGTGCACATTGCCGAGCACGAAGCTG
>CAZMIS010000222.1:0-7455 GCA_964566325.1 uncultured Anaerolineales bacterium | reverse complement strand
GATCGCGCCGCCGAAGAGCAGGATGAGCGCCGCGTTGCCCACGGCCCGCGCGGCGTCCCACCACAGGCTGGTGGCCACGTAGAAGACCGCGTAGTTCCGCAGCGTCTGCCATGCAGTCATGCCCGGCGCGAATGATCCACCCTCGGCCACCGCGCCCGCGCCGCCCTGCATGAAGGGCCAGAACCAGATGTTCATCATCGCGCCGAAGATCAGCCCCAGCACCCCGCCCCACACGGCCAGCATGGCGGGCTCCCAGCGGCGGTGCTGCGGGAACTTCGGCAGCAACGCGGAGAGCAGTCCCATCCAACCCGTGGCGAACATCTGGTAGGGCAGCCACGGCCCGATCCCGCCGCCGATCAGCGCGGAGACCAGGAGCGACAGGGCGCCCAACAGGAAGCCGAAGGTGGCGCCGTACGCGTAGCCCGCGAGGATGGGCAGCACGAAGATGGCGTTGAACCCAGCGGGACCGGGCACCGCGCGCAGCACCGCGTTGACCGCGGTCAGCATCCCCAACACCGCGATGAGCTTGCTCGTCATCTGCCGCCCCGTCAGGTTGACGAACACCGCGACCAGGCACAGCCCCAGCAGCACGACGGTCAACAGCGGCGCGTCGCTCGTGTGCGCGGCCATGCCCTCCGCGCCCAACGACGGCAGGAAGAACGGGTAGAGGAAGGCGCCCACCCCGATCAGGCTGGCCACGACCATGATGGCCCCGGAGACAACGCGTTGTGATCGCATGCGCCCTCGCCTACGCCCGTTCCAGCGCGGCCAGCACGTCCTGCACCACGAGGTAGTGCGGATCGCGGAGGAGCTTGTTGATCTGCGAGGCGAACACCTGCGAGTCGCTCATCACTTCCCGCGCCGGCCCATCGACCACGATCTGCCCCTCGCCCATCAGGATGACGCGGTCCGCGCACGAGGCCGCCAGCTCCACGTCGTGCGTCGCCATCACCACTGTGCGCCCCTGCCGCCGCAGATCGAGCAGCAGATCCGCCAGGTTGCGCTTCTGCACATAGTCGAGCCCGCGCGTGGGCTCGTCCAGCAGGATGATCTGGGGCTCAGCCACCAGGATCGCGGCCAGCGCCGCGCGCTGCTGCTCGCCGCCGCTCAGATCGCGCGGGTCGCGGCCGGCCACCGCAGCCAGCCCAAGCTGCGCCAACAACGCGGCATCGCCCTCCGGGTCCGGCGGCATCTGGTGGCTCTTGCGCGTGAATGCCAGCTCCGCGGCCAGCGTCTCGCCGAAGAGCAGCGAGCCGGGATGCTGGGGCACGTAGCCGACGTGGCGGATGATGTCATCCATCGGTGCGCGGCGGGTGTCGAGGCCGGCCACCACCACGCGGCCCTCGTCGCCCATAAGCAGCCCGACCATGGCCTTCAACAGGGTGCTCTTGCCGGAGCCGTTGCGCCCCATCAGGGCCACAAACTCGCCGCGCCGGACGTCGAAGGTCGTTCCGCGCAGCGCGCGGTGACCGTGATAGGCATAGTGCAGGTCCTGGACCGAGACGACCGGCTCCGCCGGCGCGGCAGGAACGGCAGGTCCCGGCGCCTGACCCGGCGCCTGACCCGGCGCGGAAGCGGCCTCGCCTCGCGGCTCGTACGCCACGGCCGCGGCCAGCCGGGGCGTGACGCGGCGGGCGAACGGCCGGCCCTCCTTGATCGTCAGGGGCAGCGGCTCCCAGTTCAGCTCGCGGCCCAGCTCCACCAGGGGCGGGACCAGGGGCAGCTGGGCCATCACCGCGCGCGGCTCGTCCAGCACGGGCGCGGCGCCGAGCGCGGGCAGATAGAGGATGCTGTCCGCGTACTGCGCCACCCGCTCGAGCCGGTGCTCGCTCAGAATCACCGTCAGGCCCTGGTCCTCGTTCAGCTGCCGCAAGGCCAGCAGCACCTCTTCCGCGGCCTGTGGATCCAGCTGCGAGGTCGGCTCGTCGAGCACCAGGATCTGGGGCTGCAGGGCCAGCACCGACGCGATCGCCACGCGCTGCTTCTCGCCCCCGGACAGCGCGCCGATCCGCCGCTGGCGCAGCCCTGCGATGCCCATCTGGTCGAGCACCTCCTCGATGCGCTTGCGCATGGTGGCGGGCGGCAAGGCGAAGTTCTCCATCGCGAACGCGAGCTCGTCTTCGACCGTGTCGACCACGAACTGCGCCTCCGGATCCTGGAAGACGAAGCCCACCAGGTCCGCCATGCCGCGCGGCGCGACGTCGACCGGGTTGCGCCCGCCGACTTCGATCTTCCCGGACCAACTGCCGCCGTAGAAGTGCGGCGCCAGGCCGTTCAGGGTGCGCAGAAACGTCGACTTGCCCGCGCCCGACGGCCCGACCACCAGGATCAGCTCGCCCTCGGGCAGCGCGACGCTGAAGTCGGCCAGGGCCGGCCGCGCCTGGTCCGGGTAAGAGTAGGTCACGTGTGAAAGGTTAATCACGCTGGCGTGGCAACCTCGCTCTCTTCATAGGATTGGCGCAGCAACGCGCCGGGCAGGGCCAGCAGCAGGAGGATGCCGCCTGCCAGGGGATTGAACACCGGCCAGGGCGAGTAGGGCGCATAAGGATAGTAATGCAGCCACTGCGGGCGAACGATCATGATCGCCACCCAGCCGAGTGCGCCGGCCAGCCCCAACAGCAACAGCACGCTATCGAGCCGGGTCCACGGCCACCGATGATACCGCGTGCGTTTCGAGCGGCGGCCCACGTCCCAGAAGGCCCAAGCCATGAGCGCCATCCCGCCGCCCAGCTGCAGGGTGCCGGCCAAGCGCATTGCCGGCAGAAACCCGTTGACCGCCAGCCCCAGCCCGAGCAACCCCAGCCCGGCCAACAGCGCCAGCTGGTGTGCCAGCCGCTGCCGCGGCGTCGCGACCAACACCTGCCCGCCGAACCCGCGCGCCTCCATGGACTCCGCCAGCTGCATCGCGCGTTCGAGCGCGGTGACCAGCAGCGGCAAGATTAGGGGCAGCATGTCCCGGATGCCGCGCACCTTGTGCCCGCGGACCTGTTGCGCCTCACGGATCGACTGCCAGGTGGCCACCATGGTGGGCACGAAGGCCACGGCGATGCCGGCCACCACGCCCACCTGGTAGAGGAAGCCGGGCGTCAGGCGGAGCAGCCGCGCCTGGTCCACCGCCACGTTGAACGTCGCGAAGATCAGCAGCAGGGTGATCAGTGCGAACCCGCCGGTCAGGCCGTACAGGAATGCCTCCAGCGTGATCGGCCCGCCGATGATGGGCCAGCTGGCCGGCAGGCGAAACAGCACGATCGTCCCGTGGTGTGACGTCAGCGTGACGAACGGAATCGTCAGCAGCCACAGGAACGCACCGAAACGCACGAACGCGCTCCAGCTGCGCGCCGTCGGATTGCGCCGGCCGAGCGCCATGTACGTGATGCCCACCGAGATCATGACGAGACTGAGGTAGAGCGGATTGCGCGTGGAAAGCGCCGGCAGCGTCGCCGCGGCCAGCCAGGCCAACCAGGCAGAGGGATGAAACGTCTCTTCCGTGGTCAAGACAATTGGCCCGCCTGCTCGTTATGAAGCTCGTGCAACCCATCAGGCGGCCGGTCGGCCGCCCCGGCACGCCGCCTGGCCGCAGACGAACGATGGCCGTTCTTCCGGTGCATGACGAACCAGCCCAGGCCCGCCAGGAACGCCAGGGCCAGGGCATAGGCCGCATAGCCGGGCAGCAGGTCCGGATCGAACGCACGCGCCTGCGCCATACGATCGGCGGCTGAAAGGGCTCCCGGCGCCGCGGCCGAAGATGCCGGCCCGGCACCGGCCGCGGCGCTGCCGGTTCCCGAACCTGCTGCCGGCAGAATGGGCGTAGGCGTCGCACGGCCATCCGCGCCTAACTGGCGCCGCGGTCGCGGCGTCTCCGTCGGCAGCGGCGCCAGCACGAAGCGCGTGGGCGTGGGGAACGGCGATGCCACCACGACCGCGGCCGGCTGCGCGGTCGGCGCCAACGGAACCCCGCCCACCAGCTCCGGCACAGGCGCCGCGACCGGCGCCGCGGGCATCACCGTTGGCGGGGAGAAGATCGTGGGCAAGGGCTGGATGGCTCCCGGCGGCGGCTGGGGCGCCGGCGGGACCACTCGTGTCGCTGTGGTCACAGGCGCCGGCGGCTGCTGGATGGCACTCGTGGCGGTCGCAGTGGCCACTGCGGTGGCTACTGCGATGGGCGTCGCCGTGGCAGGTGCGCTGACCTGGACATCCACATAGGCCACGCTTTGCCCCGCGCTGTTGGCCGCGATCAACGTGTAGCGCTGTGTTGCCGGAGGACACACCTGCCGGCTGCCCTGCTGGCTGACCGGCGAGCCGTCGAGCAGGATCGTGACCGCGCCCTGGACCTGCCACGACAGGGTCGTGCACTGGCCCGCTGCCAGGGTGGCGGCCCCCGCCTGGAAGGTCACGGCCGGCTGCTGCACGACGACCACCTGTTGCGTCGCCGTCGCAGTCGGCGTCGCGGTGGCAGGCGCCGCGGCCGGGCAGATGTCTTCATACGCAATGACCGGCGGCGGCTCGGCCTGGGTGAAGTCGCCCTGGCCCCAGGACCACCCCTCCAGGGCGCCGTCCGTCACGGCGTGCGCGAACGCGCCGATGTTCGAGTAAACCCAATTGCCGCCCTGCCAGTGGTAATAGGCCCAATACTCGCAATCGGGAAACGGGCAGGCGCAGAAGCAATCGTCCGGCGGGCAGCCCTGGTCATTTAAGGCGCAGACGGCGCCTTCCGGCGAAGTCACGGGCGCCAGGCCGGAGCGGACAAGCAGATCCTCGCCGGAGATGCTTGCTTCGGGGAAGGCAACGCAGCGCGACTGTACGGTGCCGTCGCCGAAGCTCACCACCAGGGCCGCACGGTTCGGTCCCTCACCGATCTGCTGCGCAGGGGCAGCTTGCCCGCCGATCTCCTGCGCCGTCACCCAGCGCACCTGCGCGGCGATGCCGGCTGTCCCCACAAGGAGGGCTGCCAGGAGAAGGGACCGAATCGGGCGGATGAACTTCTTCACAACAGCAGACTCACCGGCTGCTTACGCTGCCGCATTGCGCTTTCGACGCGCGTACCCTGCCAGCGCGGCCACGCCGCTGCCCAGCAACAGGATGGTCGCCGGTTCGGGCACCGGGACGGGCGCGGGCGTCAGCTCGGCCATGAGCTGTGCGAACGTGTAGACGGGCGGCTGCACGGTCGGGTTGAACGAGCTGTCGAACCCGCTCCAGGCAAACCCTTCCACCGATCCATCCGCAGGGACGTAAGCACCCGCGCTCTCCATCGCACCGGCCCACGCGTTTCCGGCCAGGTGGTAGTAGGCCCAGTAGGCGCTGGCGTCGCAGAAGCAGTTGTCCGCGGGGCAACCGGTATCGTTGATCTTGCACAGCGCGGGGCCAAATGCGGTCTCGGACGTGACAACCGTCACCTTGGCGGCCATGAGCACATCGAGCGCGGTGGCGCCGGCCGGCGCCGTGACGATCTCCTTGTGCGACGTGCCGTCCGCGAACGTGACGACGAGGCCGACCTGCTTGGTGGCATCGGACTGCGCGAACGCTGCGCCCGCAGACAGGGAAACAAGGACCAACAGCAGAACAAGAGTGACGAGGTTGCGGTGGGACATGAAACGATCTCTCCTAAATGATATATGGGTCTTACCTCGCCCGGCCACCCGCTCAGTGAGCCAGGAGCACGGGCAGGTAGATTGCCTTGCAGACGGGCCCGCTGCCGATCAGCGGGGCCAATGCGGTCAGGGCGTCCGCGGTTGCCATCACGCGGACCTCCTCCTGGCCAGACAGATTGATGTAGACGAAGGCCCCGGAAGGCTCCTGGAAGGCCAGGAGTGCGTCCAGCGCGCTGACATCGCCTTTGAGGTACGGCGCGGCCTGCGGATCGTGGCCGGTCGCCAACAGGCCCCCGACCGCGAGTGCGGTCGAGTTGGAGTTTGCTGGCCCCGGAGTCGCTCCCGTATTCCAGTCGCCCTCCGGCAGTTGAATCTCCGCCAGCCAGCCGGCGGCCCTGGCGTACGCGTCCGGCGCCTGAATCTGGGCCACGCCGCTGATGATCTGGAGCACGCGTCCCGTGGTGTCCACGTCGCTCTGCGCGCCGCCAAGCGCCCAGAACCATCCGCCGTCGTCCAGTTGCGCGTCCAGCAGCGCGTCGTAGGCGTCCTGCGGCGGGGTCACGCCGCTGCGCAGGAGTCCCTCGATCGCCAGCGCGTGCCGGAAGAGAAAGTTGGCGTGGTAGAACCCGGTGTCCGGATTGTAGAAACCCTGGATCAGTTGGACCAGGTCCACGCCGCCGAAGTTGCGCGTATCCCCACCGGCCAGCGCAACCGCGCGGGCCACCTTGCCGGCCTGGCCGGGGTCTGCCTGGACCCAACTGGACCGCCCGGGCTCGGGCGGTACGGTCGCCACAGCGGCAAGTGCGTCCAGTGGGTTCTTGCCTGCCGGGGTGGTCCATCGCGGGCCGGTGAGGTCCTCGCCGAACAGCGCCAGGGCATAGGTCACGTCCGCCGTGACGGCCGGGCTGGTTTGGGTGGTGAATCCGAAGCCGCCGTCCGGCCTCTGTTGGCGGTCGAGCCATTGGATGGCGCGACATGCGGCGCTTTCAACCTCTCCTGCCGCCTGCGCGGGAACGAAACCGCCAGACAGGAGAAGAACTGCCACGATGGCCGCCAGCGCGGCCTTGTGCAAATTGGTGATCACGGTGCAATAACCCCGAATGCATCGAGGGGCAACCAGGGGCTCACTTAAACGAAAACCCCCTGCCCGATATCGGCAAGGGGAGCGACCTGAGCCGGCGGCGCCATGTACCTGTGCGCAATTCGCCGGTTCCCACTCCCTTTACCACGAAGGTCGTCGAGAACGAGGGTGGAGGCGGGTTTTCTGGCTCGCCCTGGCGTTCAGGGCTTACAGTTGCGGGACAGCTCCGGCATTGCACCGGCTTACCCCAGGTCTCCACCACGTCTATTCGATTGTTACGGGAACCAGAGTATCACACGGTGCAGGTCGTGTCAAATGACCTGAATCATAGTGGACTGCGATTACTGTAATCCAGACGCCTAGTCCCGGGGGGAGAAACCTGTTATAATCGCGCTTGAGGTTTCGGGCGGAACCCGTCGCGCTGCAATCATCGGTTCTGCCCGCTGGGAGGTTGTCTATCGTGAATGCCAATTGGCGCAAGAACGGCCTGGTCTACATCCTGATCGTGGTCGCGGTCGCCGTTCTTTTCTACAGTGCCTCACAATCGGCGGAGCGGCCGCCGGAAAAAGGGCTGACCGACGTGGCGGCCCTGATCCGAAGCGGCGAGGTCAGCCGTATTGTGGTAGATGGGGATAAACTCTCCGTCCAGCTCAACGAGAAGTCGCTATTCGTATCGAACAAAGAAGACGGCGTCAACCTGACCACGTCGTTGGCGCGCCTGGGCGTGACGCCGGAGGAGCTCTCAAAGGTTGAACTGAAGGTTGCTCCGCCGAGCAACATGTCGGG
>CAZMIS010000221.1:0-7504 GCA_964566325.1 uncultured Anaerolineales bacterium | reverse complement strand
TATCTGGGACGAGTGGGCCGATCCGGATGGTGACCTGGGCCCCGTGTACGGCCGGCAATGGCGGTCGTGGACGGGCGCGGATGGGCGCCAGGTGGACCAGTTGACCCAGGTGATCGACCAGCTACGTAGAAACCCGGACTCGCGCCGGCTGATCGTCAGTGCGTGGAACGTGGGCGAGATCGAGCAGATGGCACTGCCGCCTTGCCACGTCCTGTTTCAGTTCTACGTCGCGGCTGGCAGGCTGTCATGCCAGCTCTATCAGCGGTCGGTCGATGTGTTTCTGGGGCTGCCGTTCAATATCGCGTCCTACGCGCTGCTCACTCTGATGATCGCGCAGGTCTGCGATCTGCAGCCAGGGGAGTTCATTCACACCAGCGGCGATGCGCATCTGTACCGCAATCACTTTGACCAGGCGCGCCTCCAGCTGACCAGGGAGCCCCGTCCACTGCCTCAGATGCGCATCAATCCAGCAGTACGGGAGATCACAGGCTTCACGTTCGGGGATTTCGAATTGGTGGGTTACGATCCACACCCGCACATCAAGGCGGCAGTCTCGGTCTGATGCTGATGGGTGACAGGACTCAGATATCGAAGGTCACCCTGGCGCGCCAGCCGGACTCGGTCTGCTGTACCGTAAGATCGTAGAAGGTGGCGGCCTTCACCGCCGTGTGACTCGGGGAACCGGGATACCCGTAGGCGACGCCGCGCAGCCCGCGTTCTGTGAGCTCGTGGATCTCAAACCGGTTGAACATCTCGCCGGCGGCCTCCTGCCACAGGAGCAAGCGGTTCAACCAGGCGATCAACAACTCCTCGTATCCATCCGCCTGCACTACGACCGAGCGCGCCAGCGTCACCGCCCGATCGTATTCGACGTCCTGATAGCCGAACATCGCCAGCGCCGCATTCGCAAACAGGCTCCGTGAATCGGCCCCGGTCACCTCGACTGCGTAGTCAGCCGTGTGGGCCAACTCGCGCCACGCAGCAGCCTCTGGGGGCTGCGCATGCGTGTTCGGAAAGGCAAGGAGCTGTCTTGCGCTCGCCGTGTCCGCGCGGATCTGCTCGACCAGCTGTGTGATCTCCGCGAACTTCTTTTCGCCTCGCAGCCGTGCGATGAAGCTCAACCCGAGCACTTCGCCGTAGAGATCTCCTGCGAAGTCGATCAGATGCGCCTCGACGGAGGGGTGCCCGTTGTCGAAGCTGGGTCTCACGCCGACGTTGACGACGGCGGGAACTCCGCGATCTCCAAGCCACGCCCAACAAGCGTAGACGCCGTAGGCCGGCGTCAACCGGTCCTCCGGAATCGCGAGGTTGGCCGTGGGAAAGCCCAGGCTTCTGCCGCGTTGCGCGCCCCGGACGACCTCTGCGGCCAGGCGATACGGCCGTCCGAGCAGCGCCGCGGCCTGCTCCACAGCGCCTTCCTCAGACAACAGGGCGCGCACGCGGCTGGAGCGAACCGGCTCGCCCAGCCAGTCCAGGTTGGGAATGACGCGCAGCGCAAATCCCATCTGGTGGCCGAACTGGGTCAGCTGTTCGATGTTCCCCTCCCGGGCACGGCCGAGCGCAAAGTCGGGGCCAACCCACAGCTCCGCAAGGGGCAGCACGCGTCTCAGGGTTGCCAGGAAGTCCGCAGCCGACGTCTCGGCCGTCACCCTCGTAAACGGAAAGACGATCACGAAATCGAGTCCGAGCGCGGCCAGGATGTCCGCGCGATCGTCGTTGGTGGTGAGACGCGGCACGACCAGGTCGGTGCGCAGAACCGCGCCAGGATGTGGCTCAAACGTCAGCAGCCCGGCCAATCCGCCGCCCTGATGCGCGGCACGCGCGAGCTCGCAAATGAGCCGCTGGTGGCCCAGATGAATGCCGTCGAAGTTGCCGATGGTCAGATAGATCGGTTCTGATAAGGGAGCGCCGGGCATGCCGTGGTAGATTTGCATAGGCTCTGAAGGTTATCTCGACACCGAATGGGCAACGGCTCAGCTTGCCCCAACAAAGACCTTGTCGGGCCACCATTCGTTCTGTTCCGGATCATACCGCAGGATGGCAACCACGGCTCCGCTCGTCTCGATCGCATAGGCGGTGGGGCGGGCAGGTGGCTCTTCTCCAGGATAGGCGATGGGCATGCCGGTTCGCAGCCGTGCGACGTCCGCCTCGGTCACCGCCACGGGCGCCAGGGAATGGAGTGCCGCGGCCATCGGCTTGAGATGCTCGTGCAGCGTACCGCTGCGGTAGGCCGCATCAACGTCATCGGGCGTCAAGGCGTCGTCCACCGAAAACGCGCCGCTGCGTGTTCGCCGCAATCCGGCCAGCGTGCCACCGCACCCGAGCGCCTCTCCCAGATCGTGGGCCAGGCTGCGAATGTAGGTGCCAGGGCTGCAGGTCACGTTCACCGTGAGCACAGGTGGGGACCAGTCCACCAGCTCGATGCGGTGGATGTGCACCGGCCGCGCTTGCGGCTGAACCGACTCCCCGCGCCGGGCCAGGCGATGGAGCGCAACACCGCCCTGCTTGATGGCAGAGTAGATCGGCGGCATCTGCATGAGATCGCCCTGGAATGCGGCCAGCGCCTCTCCGATGGTCTCCTGATTCAGCCCTTCAGGCAGCGGTCGGACCTGAACGACCTCGCCGTCCAGGTCGTACGAGTCGGTTGACGTTCCGAGCTGGATCTGTGCCCGGTAGGACTTGTCCGACGCCATGATGTATTCGGACAGCCGGGTCGCCTGGCCGATGCACACCAGCAGGACGCCGGTGGCGAGGGGGTCCAGCGTGCCGGCGTGGCCCACCCGTTTGACCTTCAGCAGGCGCCGAACCCATGCGACGACATCGTGAGAGGTCCACCCTAGCGGTTTGTCGATGTTGAGGATGCCGTCCATGCCGATCACCTGATTCGTGTTATGAAGCCGGCTGCCGGACGGCTGCGCCGAAGAGCAGCGGCAGCACCCGCTCCCGGGCCGCGGACAGCGGGCCGGCCAAGATGCAGCCCGACGCTTGAGGATGTCCGCCGCCCCCAAGGGAAAGCGCGACAGTGGCAACGTCGTGAGGCGGCCGGGCCCGCAGGTCCACTTCGATCCGCCCGTCCTTCAGCTCGTTGAATACGGCGGCAACCCGAGCCTCGGCTGCCATGATGAGTTGGCTGACGAGGCCGCCGTCATCCTCGTCGAGGATGCCCGCGCGGCGCCGCATCTCGCCTGTGACCTCGACCCACACGACTCCGTCCACGAGCACCGCTTTGACGAACGCTTCTCCCCACAGGCGCATCTGATTGAGAGGCTTGCAGAGCAGCGTGCGTTGGGCGATGTCGGCCAGATCGACCCCGGCATCCATCAAGCGCACGCCGCAGGACAACTCCGCAGACGTCACATTGCTGGTCCGGAAACCCAGGGTGTCTGTCACGAGCCCCACCATCAGTGGGAACGCCAAGGCCTGCGTCAGTTCCAGGCCGAGCTCGTCGGCGAGGCTGACGATCAGCTGCGACGTCGATGCGCTCTCGGGGGCCACGTAATTGTGGGCGCCGAAGTGCAGGTTGGTGACGTGGTGGTCGATGACGACCACCGGCGTCTGCGGCAACACATCCAGCTCTGCAAAGACCTTGCCCAACCGCGCCGGATCGCTGGCGTCGACGCACACGACCAGGTCCGCATCGAAACCGGCCGGCGCCTTGTTGGCGATGCGTTCGATGCCGGGAAGGAAGTGCAGCTCTTCCGGCACCGGATCCTGACAGATCAGATGCACCGAGCGGCGGCCCGGCAGCGCGTCGAGCACGTGCCCCAGCCCCAGGAGGGAGCCGACTGCGTCGCCGTCGGGATTAACGTGGCAGAACGCCAGCAACCGCGTGGCGCTCCGGATAAGGCCCGCCAGACGGGCCAGTGACACACTATTCGCTGTCGGCATGCGTCAGCGACTCATCGGGGGACTGGCGCTCTGTGGCCAGTCGATCCAGGATCTCATCGATGTACTGCGCACGTTTCTCGGTCAAGTCGACGGAGAAGTGCAGCTCAGGCACCACGCGCAGGCGAAGATTCTCGAGCAACGACCGGCGCAGGAACCCCGCTGCGTGCTGCAGAGCGCTGAGCACGTGGCGGGATTCCTCGTCGGGCAGCGCATGTTGGATGTAGACTCTGGCGTTCGCAAGGTCCGGCGAGACCTGCACGTCTGTAACCGTCACCATGGCATCCGCGAGCCGCGGGTCCGTCAACTCACTGCTGATGAGCAGCCCCAGCTCTTCGAGCAAGACTTCGGCGACGCGTTCTTGCCGGCGAGAGACCATTAGAGCACCCGCTCCTTCTTGTAGGCTTCCATGATGTCACCCACTTCGAAATCATGGAAGTTGTTCAAGTGGATGCCGCATTCGAAGCCGGTCTTGACCTCGGCGACATCTTCCTGGAAGCGCTTCAGCGCGGCGATCTTGTCTTCTGCGATCGGTTCACCATTGCGCTTGATCCGCACGGATGAGTTGCGGACGATCTCACCGTCGAGGATGTAGCAGCCTGCGACTTTGCCGACCTTGGATACCTTGAAGACCTGCCGGATCTCCGCGTGGCCAGTTACGACCTCTCTGTAGACCGGCTCCAGCAGGCCGGTGAGGGCCTTCTGAACATCCTCGATGATGTTGTAGATGATCTTGTAGATGCGGATGTCCACACCCTCGGCCTCGGCCATCTTCTGCGCAGCGCCGTCAGCCACGACTGAGAAGCCGAGGATGATCGCATGCGAGGCAACAGCCAGCATGACGTCCGACTCCGTGATGTTGCCGGTGCCCTGGTGCAGCACCTTCACCTTCAGCTTCTCCGTGCTCAGCTTGTCCAGCGAGTTCACGATCGGCTCGATCGATCCCTGCACGTCTGCCTTGAGGATCAGGTTCAGTTCCTTGACCTGGCCCAGTTCGGCCGCCGCGAAGATGCTCTCCAGCGTGCGCAGCGGCGCAGGGCCGGCTGCAGCGCGTTTCTCGTCCTGGCGCTCCTGGGCCATTGCACGCGCGATCCGGTCGTCAGCAACGACCTTGAACGTGTCACCGGCCACCGGGACGTCCGAGAATCCGAGGATTGCGACGGGCTGAGCCGGCGGCGCCTCGGTGATCGGTTCGCCCTTGTCGTCGTACATCGCGCGAATCCGGGCGTGAGTTTCACCGCTGACGATGCTATCGCCGACCTTGAGCGTGCCGTTCTGCACCAGGAGCGTCGCCATCGGTCCGCGCGTCTTGTCCAGCCGGCTTTCGATCACTGTGCCGACGCACTCTCCCTCGGGGTTGGCCATCTGCGGATCGACATCAGCGGCCAGCAGCACGCTCTCCAGCAGGTCGCCGATGCCCCGGCGCATCTTGGCCGACACGGGCACGAGCATGACGTCTCCGCCGTACTCCTCGATCAGCACACCGTTGTCCGCCAGCTCCTGCTTGACGCGATCAGGGTTGGACTGCGCCTTGTCGATCTTGTTCAGCGCCACGATAAGTGGCACCTGCGCCGCCTTGACGTGTGAGATGGCTTCCTTGGTCTGCGGCATGACGCCGTCATCCGCGGCCACGACAAGGATCGCGATATCGGTGACCATGGCGCCCCGAGCGCGCATTGCGGTGAACGCCTCATGGCCCGGCGTGTCAAGGAATGTGATCTTGCGGTTGTTGATCTCCACCTGGTACGCGCCGATGTGCTGCGTGATCCCGCCCGCTTCGCCTTCGACCACGCGCGTCTCCCGGATAGCGTCCAGGAGCGTCGTCTTGCCGTGATCGACGTGACCCAACACCACCACCACGGGCGGACGAAGCTGCATGTTCTCGGTCTTTTCCTCCGCAATGATGCGCTGCCGCAGGGTCTTGGGCGCTTCCTCGGGCTCCTCAACTGGCTCAGGTTCGGGTTCGCGCTCAGGCTTGACCTCGATGCCAAGCTCTTCGCCGATCAGTGCAGCGGTATCGAAATCGATCGATTCGGTAATGGTGACCATCATGCCGTAGTTCATCAGGGTCTTGATGATCTCAATCGGGCTCTTGTGCATCCGATCGGCCAGATCCCGCACGGTGATGATCTCGGGTATGATGATGTCGGAGACCGGTGCAGAGGTGGCCGGCGCTGCTGTACGCAACGCGGGTGCACCGCCAGATGCGCCAGCCGGCCCGCCACCCGAAGAACGCTGACCGCCCGATCGACGTTGTCCCTGATTGCTTCTTTGGCCGCCGCCCTGACGTCCGCCGTATCCCGACTGGCCGCCTCCCTGGCGACTCCGATCGGGGGCGGAACGCTGCCCACCGCCGCCTCCGGGCTGTGCGCCGCCGGGGCGCGCCGGTGCGGAGTCCCGACCGCCTCCCGAACCGAAGCCGCCCGGACGGCCGGAGGGGCCCGATACCGGCCCGGTGGGACGCGACTGGCCGCCGCGATCACCCTGGCGCTGGCCGCCGGCCGGTGGACGCCCGCCTCCGGCAGGCCGCCCGCGGGGCACTACGGTGTCCTCAGATGTGGGATCGAAGACGCGCTGGTTAAATACCTCGCCGGAGCCGTCAGGTTGTGAGTCCGGCTGTGGACCCCGAGCAGGATCTCCTCCCTGTCCGGGTCGTTGTGGCCCAGGATTGCGCTGTGGCATGCCGCTGCCGGGCCGGGTTGGGCTGGTGGGCTTGGCGACCGACGGCGTCTTGGGCTGTCGTGCGGGTTCCGTGCGTTGCGGTGACTCAGAGGCTCGGGCTGCGCCCTTCGCCGGCTGTGCCGCGCCGGCAGGGCGGGCGGGCAGCTTCGTCTTGTCTTCGTCGTCGCCGGTCTGCTGCGGCCCCGCCGCAGCCGGATTGCCTTGCTTTCGGCTGGCTGCCGGTTTGGATTGTTCTGTTTTCGGATCGTTATTGGCCATTTGTATCTTCTCCTCTTACCGACAAACAGGCCCGCAGGGCGACATAAGCGTCCCGACACAGGGGTGTCGGGCCAGGCTTGCGAACCGGCCGGGATATCGTTTCGGTCGGGTAATGGGGGCGGAATCGGGGATGATTGCGGGGGTCAGGTTACAGCGGTCAGCCTACCATATGACCACCCATTCAGTGCCCCGTTCCGGCGCCCACCCTATTCTCGTTAGCGGTTGTTTGGCCGCCACCATCCAGTTGCTCCTGCTCATCCACGGACTTCGATGCGTCCCTGATGCGTACCTCTAGGGTTGCGCGAGGCTGTTGCCCTCAGGGACGGTCGATGCATATGCCTGTAGCGCAGCGACGTCAGTCTCCGTCATCCGGGTCTTCAGTGCCGCATTCAGCCGGGGCACGAGCCCGGGGTTCTGCCAACAGGCACGCGATTTGCACAGGTAGGCGCCGCGACCCGGCAACTTGCCAGATGGGTCGACTCTAACCCCCTCGCCGGCGGTGTGCACGACGCGGACGAGTTCACGCTTGCCTGACTCGTTCCGGCAGATCACGCACGTTCGCAGCGGCACATGCTTGGGTCGCGGCCCCTTGTGTCCAGGCATGAGCTAGTATTGGTCTTCCCAACCACCATCACGCGTTGGCTTGCGTTTGCGCCGGGCGACGACCTCGCCGAGGTTC
>CAZMIS010000220.1:0-7510 GCA_964566325.1 uncultured Anaerolineales bacterium | reverse complement strand
CGAGCACGGCGCCGAGCACGAAGCTGACGAGGCCGGTTCTGCCGTTCATGGGACCCAGCATCTTGAGTCCTTCGATGTCCTGCATCTGGTCCATCGCATAGCGCACCAGCGCGTGCTCAGCCGCGTACACGTTTTCCATGCCCAGGGCCGACAGGTAGTCGACCGCAGCGCCGAGTCCGATCGCTTCGGCGATGGCCGGTGTTCCCGCCTCGAACTTCCACGGCAACTCGTTCCATTTGGACTGCCGCAGGTGAACCTCGCGGATCATGTCGCCGCCGCCCATGAATGGCGGCATCGCGTTGAGGATCTCGCGCCGGCCCCACAGGACGCCGCTGCCCGTCGGCCCCAGCATCTTGTGCCCGGAAAACGCCGCGAAGTCGACGTCCAGCGCCTGCACGTCGACCGGCATGTGCGGCACACTCTGGCACGCATCCAGCAGCACCAGCGCGCCCACCTTATGGGCGGCTGCCGTCAGCTCCTGCACCGGATTCAGCGTGCCCAGCACGTTGGACGCGGCAGTGAAGCCGAACAGCCTGGTGCGCGGAGTGAGCAGCCGCGGCAGCTCATCCAGGATCAGGGTGCCGTTGTCCGCCACGCGCACGAAATCAAGTTCGACGCCCTTCTCGGCCGCCAGGATCTGCCACGGAACCAGGTTCGCATGGTGCTCCATCTCGGTGAGCAGGACGCGATCGCCGGACTTCAGGTTGGCGCGGCCCCAGCTGTAGGCCACCAGGTTGATGGCTTCGGTGGCATTGCGGGTCCAGATGATCTCCTTGGGGCAACACGCGCCGATGAAGTTGGACACCTTGGCCCGAGCACCCTCGTACTGCGCGGTGGCTTCCTCGCTCAGGGTGTGCACGCCTCGATGGACGTTCGCGTGCGTCTCGCGATAGTAGCGGTCCATGGCATCGATCACCTGGACGGGCTTCTGCGAGCTGGCGGCGTTGTCCAGGTAGACGAGGGGCTTCCCCTTGATGGTTCGCTGCAGGATCGGAAAGTCAGCGCGAATGCGCTGAACATCGAGGACAGCAGAGGGACTAGCGGCGATCATTGTTGCCTCCGGCGCGCCATGCGCACCGCATCCTTGGCAGTGTTCAGCCCGAGAGTCGCGCACTTGAGGCGCGCGCCGGCGAGCTCGCGGCCCAGCAGATCCACAATCGAATCGGCCGACGCGCTCTCGACGTCTTCGAGCGTCCTACCGAAAAACATCTCCGCGACCATCGACGACGCAGCCTGGCTGAGCGTGCATCCTTCGCCTTCGAACGAGATGTCCGCGATATTGCCGGCGCCATCCAGCTTCAGATAGAACGTCACGACATCGCCACACCCGGGATTGACACCACGGTTCACCACGGTCGCATCTTGCATGGCCCCGTAGTGGCGCGGGTTCTCGTAATGTTCGAGAAGCAAGTCGATCTGTTCCTGTCTGCCCATGAACGTCGCCTTTCCAATCAAAGGCACATTCTATCGCTCAATCGGCGCGTCGCCAAAATCGCTCCACTTTGTCGTGTTCCCGATGAGGCAGATCCGGCCACACGACCGGATCTGCCTGGGGGCTGATTGTCACAGGCCGAGTTTCCGGGCAATCTCCGTCTCGAGCTTGTTTCTCACGCCCGGCACCGGAATCCGGTTCAGGACCTCTTCGAAGAAGCCCTGAACGATCATCCGTTCAGCATTGGTTCGATCGATGCCGCGCGACATCAGATAGAAGATATACTCTGCCGGCACCTGGCCCGCCGTCGCTCCGTGCGTGCAGCGGACGTCATCGGCTTCGATCTCGAGGCCGGGGATGCTGTCCGCGCGGGCATTCTTGCTGAGCATCAGGTTGCGGTTGGCCTGGTACGCGTTGGTCTTCTGCGCACCCGGATACACCTTGATGAAGCCCTGGTAGACCGACCTGGCCCGATCCTTGAGCGCACCCTTGTAGAGCAGGTCGCTCGTGGCGTTGGCGCCGCGATGCAGCTGGTTGGTGTGATGGTCAAGGTGCTGGCGGCCGCCGGGGAAGTAGAGTCCCAACAGCTCACCGTGGCTGCCCTCACCGTCCAATTCCATGTTGAGCCACGCCTTGCTCAGCCGGCTGCCCCACGACCCCATGAAGTGGCGGAGCAGGCTGTCCCGCCCGAGCCTCAGGCGCTGCGTCGAGAAGTTCCAGGCGGCATCGCTCAGGTTCTGCAGGTGCAGGTAGTGAAGCTGGCTGTTCGGGCCTGACTGCAGCTCGACGACCGAGTCGCTCACTCCGCCCTCGGCGCCGATGAAGTCCTCAACCAAGGTGACAACCGAGCCCGTCTCCGTCAGCACCAGCGTGTGATGGAACCCGGCCTTCTTGCCCGGGTCCTGGCTGATCACGACCTGCAGAGGTTCTTCGATCACGACGTTGCGCGGCACGTAGACGAAAGTGCCCGAGTTCCAGAACGCGTAATGCAGCGCACTGAACTTGTTCTCATCGATCGCCGCCACGTTGCCGAATGCCCGCTGCACGAGATCCGGGTGCTCACGCACGGCGCTGCCCAGGTCCGTGAAGACGACGCCCTTCTCTGTCAGGGCGGGATCGAGCCGGTAGTGCGCGCGACCTCCGTTGACGAAGGCCATCTCACTCACGCTCTCCACCTCTGCGAGCACCCTCGTGATCTCGCCGGGCAACGCGCTCTGAGCGCCGGCGCCGACCAGGGGGGTGTAGTCTCCCAGGGTGAAGCCCGTCAACCTGGTGCGGCGCCACGTTTCTTCAGCACCGGTGGGCCACGGCATCTCCTCGAAGAAGCGCCATGCCTTCAGGCGCAGATCCAGCATCCAGTCAGGTTCGTGGCGGAGCAGCGACAGCGCTTCGACGGCAGACCGGGATATACTCTCAGCAGCGATAGTCTGTGTTGTCATGATAGTCATCCTCTGGCCTTACCCGATCGAGCCTTCCATTTGGAGCTGGATGAGACGATTCATCTCAACCGCGTATTCCATCGGCAGTTCCTTGACCATGGGTTCGATGAAGCCGGACACGATCATCGCGCTGGCTTCGTCTTCGCTCAGCCCGCGGCTCATCAGGTAAAAGAGCTGCTCCTCGCCGATCTTGCTGACCGATGCCTCGTGGCCGACAGTGACGTCCTCTTCGTCGATCTCGATGTAGGGGTACGTGTCGGATCGGCTCTTCTCGTCGAGAAGGAGGGCGTCGCACACGACGTTCGACTTGCTGCCCGTCGCGCCCTTGGCGACCTTGAGCAAACCACGGTAGGATGCCCGGCCGCCGCCCTTGCTGATCGACTTCGAGATCAGCTGGCTCGATGTGTTGGGCGCTGCGTGAATCAGCTTGCCGCCGGCATCCAGGTGTTGGCCGGGGCCGGCGAACGCCATGGACAGGATCTGGCCATTGGCGCCCGCGCCCATCATGTAGACGGACGGGTATTTCATCGTGACCTTCGAACCCAGGTTCGCATCGACCCACTCCATGGTGCCGCCCTCGGCGACCAGGGTGCGCTGGGTCACGAGATTGTAGACGTTCGTCGACCAGTTCTGGATGGTCGTATAGCGGCAACGGGCGTTCTTCCGCACGATGATCTCGATGACGCCCGAATGCAGGGAGTCCTCGGAGTAGGTCGGCGCGGTGCAGCCCTCGACGTAGTGGACGGTTGCGCCCTCGTCGACGATGATCAGGGTCCGCTCGAACTGGCCCATGCTCTGCGCGTTGATGCGGAAATACGCCTGGAGCGGGATGTCGAGGTGCACGCCCTTCGGTACGTAGACGAATGAACCGCCCGACCAGAAGGCCGTGTTCAGTGCCGCGAAGACGTTATCGGTCGACGGCACCACCGTGCCGAAGTACTCCCGATAGATGTCTTCGTGCTCGCGCAGCCCGCTGTCCGAATCCATGAAGATGACGCCCAGGCGCTCCCACTCTTCCTTCAGCGAGTGATAGATGGCCTCCGATTCATATTGGGCCCCCACGCCGGCCAGGAACTTCCGCTCCGCCTCAGGGATGCCCAGCTTGTCGAACGTGGCCTTGATGTCGGCAGGCACCTCGTCCCAGCTCTTGCCCTGGGCCTCGGTCGGCTTGATGTAGTAGTAGATGTCCTGGAAGTCGATGCCGCTCAAGTCCGCCCCCCAGGTGGGGATGGACTTCGAGAGGAAGATGTCCAGGGCCTCGTGGCGCAGTTTGCGCATCCACTCCGGCTCGCGCTTCATGGCGCTGATCTGGTCTACGATCTCGTGGTCCAGGCCCTTGCGCGCCTTGAACACATAGTTCTCGGGCTGGCTCCACCCGTATTGATACTCGGACTTGAGGTCCGCGAGTGCCTTATCGTCTGATTCGGTTGCAGGCATTGCGCCCTCCCTATTCCACTTCCTGGCCGTTCATCGGGTCGCCGAACTCCTGGCGAATCCAATCGTAGCCGCGCTCCTCCAGATCCAGGGCCAGCTCCGGCCCGCCGGAGAGGACGATTCGTCCATTATAGAAGACGTGGACGAACTGCGGCTTGATGTAGTTCAGCAGTCGCTGGTAATGCGTGATGAGCAGCGCGCCCAGGTTGGGTCCGATCAAGCTATTGACGCCTTCGGCAACCACCCGCAGCGCATCGATATCGAGGCCGGAGTCCGTCTCGTCCAACACGGCGATCTTGGGTCCAAGCATGGCCATCTGGAGGATCTCGGCGCGCTTCTTCTCGCCGCCGGAGAAGCCCTCGTTCAGGTACCGCCGGGCGAAGCCAGGGTCGATGTGCAGCCGTTCCATCTTCTCGGTGAGCTCCCGACGGAACTCGCGCATCGGCATCAGCTCGGATCCGATCGTCTTGGCGCTGCCGCCGTCAGCTACCTGCTGCTTGGCCT
The DNA here is from genome assembly GCA_964566325.1 of uncultured Anaerolineales bacterium. Classification (GTDB taxonomy): domain Bacteria; phylum Chloroflexota; class Anaerolineae; order CG2-30-64-16; family CG2-30-64-16; genus JALOOB01. The sequence goes on along the minus strand of CAZMIS010000220.1, from coordinate 2,701 downwards.
TCTCCGTGTAGCCACGCACTGCGCTGACGGCCTGGCGCAGAAAGTTGGCCATGCTGACGCCCGGAATGGCCGTCGGGTACTGGAATGCCAGGAAGACACCTGCCTTGGCACGCTCATCAGCCCCGAGGTCGAGGATGCTCTGGCCATCCAGCAGGATGTCGCCCGAGACCACCTCGTAATGCGGGTGACCGGCGATGGTGTAGGCGAGCGTGCTCTTCCCGGACCCGTTGGGGCCCATGATAGCGTGCACCTCGCCCTGGCGAATGGTCAGATTGACCCCTTGCAGGATCGGCTTACCATCGACGTTCACGAAGAGATCCTTGATTACCAGCTCTGAAGACATATGTTGAAACTCCTGGTTTGATAGGTGTGCTACGATTCGATCCTGAACTGGCAGCCATGATGGCCGTCCAGCGTACATGATACCAACGCAACCGGCTTGTTGATGACCCGTTCGAGCATGCCCTGCTCCATCTCGCAGATCGCCCGATGCTCGCGCGCCAGCTCGTAATACGGGCAGGTGTACTCATGGAACACCATGCCGTCCGGCTCGAACTGGACCTCGGCCAGAATGCCCTTGGCGTTGAGCAGTTCGGTCAGCGCCAGCGCGCGCTCAGCCGGGAGCGACGCGCCGATTTGCTGCGCATAATGATCGGCCATGCGCTTGCTCAGGCGCTCGAGCAGCTCCTGCACCTTTCCGGGCCCTTCGACGAGCAGAATCTCCTGTAACAGGGTGTTGGTGAACTCATCGTAGTGACGCGGGAATAGCGCCCGACCACGGTCGGTCAGCGAATAGACATGCTTGGGGCGGCCGCGTCCGACATTGACCGTGCGCTGTTCGATGAAGCTATCGGCCATGAGTGACATCAGCTGCTGACGAACAGCGGTCGCGGTGACGTTGAGGGCCTCTTCGAGCTCCTTCACCGTCGCCGCACCTCTGCGCTGCAATTGTGTCAGCACTTCGCCCGCCGGGCTTGCGGTCAGTTGTCTTTGAATCATCGATCTTCCTGACTGGTCACGCACCGTGTGGCGCAAACTTTGCCAGGTTACCACACGGTTGTAATTTATGCAAATACCTATGTCTAAAGTATCAAAAAGACGCCAGCCAGACTGTGGGTTGCGTTACCGTGCCTGAATCACTGCGGCAGATTGGCGGATGGACGAGGAACTGGTACGATATTTAAAGCAGGAGGAGCGAACGATGAATCTTGAAGGCAAGGTGGCGCTGGTCTCGGGCGGCGCGGTGCGGGTGGGCAAGGCCATCGCCTTAGCCCTGGCCGCGGCGGGAGCAGATGTGGCATTCAGCTACAAGTCCTCCGCGGCCGAGGCGGCACAGACCCGGGAGGAGATCGAGGCCCTGGGGCGGCGAGCGCTCGCGGTTCAGGCGGACGCGGCGGACGTGGCGGCGTGCAGAGGGTTGGTGGGCGAGACCGTGGCGAGGCTGGGCAGGTTGGACGTCCTCGTCAACAGCGCATCACTGTGGAAGCGCACCAGGTTCGCCGAGCTGACGGAGGAGGACTGGGATCTGGTCACGGGCATCGTGCTCAAAGGTGCGGCATTCACCTCCCAGGCCGCGGCGCCGCACCTGGCGGCGCACGGCGACGGCGCGATCGTCAATATCGTCGACCTGTCGGCCTTCGTTCCTTTTCGCAACTTCGCCGCGCACTCGGCCGGCAAGGCCGGCCTGCTGAATCTGACCTACAGCCTGGCGATCGAGCTGGCGCCCGCTGTGCGTGTCAACGCGGTCGCGCCCGGTCCGGTGCTGCCGCCCCCGGGCTACTCGCAGAAGCAGATGGATGCGGCGGCCAACGGGACGCTGCTGCGGCGCTGGGGCGCGCCGGAAGACGTGGCACAGGCGGCCGTCTTCCTCATCCAGGCCAGCTATATCACGGGCACTGTCATCGAGGTCGACGGCGGCGAGCACCTGATGCGGCGCGGGTGAGCCTGGGGCGGACGGGGTCCGTCACGTCAGGGTGATCACGGCGGCGAGGGAAGGCATGGAGAGCAGTGTCGAGACGACGACGATGTTGGCGGCGAGCACCTCATCGGAGCCGAGCTGTTGCGCCATGATGTAGGAGGTGGCTGCGGTCGGGCATGCCAGCAGGATCAGTGCAATCTGCAACTCCTGCGAGGAAAGCCCGATTGCTCCGGCGATCAGCAGTCCCGCCAGGGGCGAGCCGATCACCTTGATCGCCGCGGCCACGGTTGCGTCCCGCCAGTGCTCGCGCAGCGTCGTGAAGGTAAGGGAGGCGCCGATGCCGAGCAGCGCCAGCGGCGTGGTCATGTCGCCCAGGATGGCGCAGGTCTGCTTGATGGGCCGCGGCAGCTGCCAGCCCAGTGCAAGGACGACGAGGCCGGCCGCGCAGGCCAGGATCAACGGATTGGTAACCAGCTTCCAGCCAAGTTCGCGTAGTCGAAGCCGCAATTGGCTTCGCTCCTGCGATTGGCCGCCCAGGAGCACGAGCACCGCCACCGTGCTGTAGATGGGCATCAGCAGCGCGATCGAGACGACGCTCACAGCCTGGAGCGCAGGCACGCCGGCGCCCCCTCGCTCGGTGATCGCCAGCAGAACGACGGGCAGGCCGATGTAGATCAGATTGCTGCGATAGGCGCCCTGCACGAACGCGCCGGTGCGTCTGGGGGCCAGCCGCAGCACGCGTGCAAGAAGGTAGGCCAGCACCATACCGGCGATCATGCCCCC
>CAZMIS010000219.1:0-7512 GCA_964566325.1 uncultured Anaerolineales bacterium | reverse complement strand
TGCTACGTCAACTGGAGGACACAACCCCGGCGATAACTCAGCCGAGGTGTACTAGTGAAACTCCCTGATGCCCGCGCCTGCGAATCGGCCAACTTCTCAGCCGCCGCCAAAAAGCGGGTAGAGTTGTATTTGTGCGCCGGCGCCCGGCACATCCGCTTCGTGGCAGACTTCGCCGTCGACGAGGAACAGCCCAACCTCACCGCGCGGGATGCCCAGCCGGTCCTGCAGAGCCAGCAAAGAGGAGCCTGGCTGCAGCTCCACCATGAGTGGGCCGGCGCTGCCGGTCCAACGCTCCAAGCCACCGTGGAGTCGCACGACGACATCAGTCATTCGAGAGCCTGTCCCTGCGCTTTGTTCGTGTGCGATGCCGGTCGCACGGCCTGCCGGACACGGGCGTTCGTGTCCGGCGGTCCGATGCAGACTATGCTAATACGATCGGTTCGATGTCAAGCAACGCGCAGAACTGCTCCAGTTCAGCAACGTAGGAGCCGGCGACGCCGGAGATGTGGTTGGCGCCGTACTCGGCGATGATCCGGTCGAAGTCCGCGGTCACCCGGACGAACGCGGTCGGCAGTTGATGCGCACCGCGCGCGGCCACAAACGCGGCATACTCGTCCGCGGCCGGCTCGACCGCTTCACCGGGAATGATGGCCATCACATACTCGCCCGCCCGGCGGAAAAGTCTCGCCAGCGTCATCGGTCCGGGCGCCACCTTGAAGTAGGTGATCGCTGCTCCGCCAGGCCTTACGCTGGGCCGTAGCTCGATGTGCATGAGATTCTCAGCCGGCGTGTAAGAGCGGCCGGCGTACCACGAACAGACCGCACCGCAGTTGGGCAGGTAGAGCGTTTGCGTGCTCTCGTTCAGGTAGCTCAGGTCTCCGAAGAAGGGTGGCACGCCGCCCGAGATGTGCTTAAGGACCTGCATGGTCAGTGCGCCGTCTGCGTCCGCCTCGCAGGCCATCGCCACGGATTCTTTGGGGCCGTCTGCGTCATAAGGGCTGGGCAGAAACGCGGCCGACAAGCACTGCGGCACGTAGTGATTGCTCAGGTCCGGCATGCACTTCACGGCGACGAAGTCCAGCGCCTTCTCCGCGATCAGCTCCCTGGTGGCCAGGTAGCAGCGCGCCTGGTAATTGAGCTTCTCCGGCGTCAGGCCCTGGCCGTTGTAACCGATGCTCTTGACGTTGGCGCCCAGCCAATCGATCATCGGCTGCGCCGATGCCTCCGGCATTGTCTCGGCCCGGCGGATGATTTCGAGTTGGTCGGTCTGTTCGACATCCACGCCGAACAGGCTACGCCATTGCATCGGGTCGAAGCTGCCGGTGTCGATGCCCAGGCTGCGCCCGCCGAAGAGGCCGAACACCTGGCCTGCGAGTCGCTTCTTCGCGGCCGCCGCGCGGACGAAGGGAAGCAGTTTGTCTGCCAGCGCCGGGCTGTCGAAATCCTCGCGCACGCGCAGGTGACGATAACCGATCTGGTCCAGCGCGCCTCCCGCGCCCAGCAGGCCCACCGTCCCATGTGTGGCAGGGCTCTTGTTGGAAAGGAGGATCGTCGGCAGACCCGCTGCCTGGATGCCATGCAGCACCAGGTTGGGCGCTGTCCAGCAGGGCACGTGCGCCACCAGCACCTCGCAGCCGGCCGCACGCAGCGCCGCTACCTGGCCATCGATGTCTGCACGGGTGCGCGCCACGACATCGGACGTGCACAACTCCACGGCTCCGTTCAGGCCTGCGAAGAAAGCCAGCGCCTCCGCGTGCTTGCCCTCGGTGAGCCGCCGGAAGACCTTCTCCCATTCATGCGGTCGTTCGTCGCCGAAGGTGATCAGACCGACCTTTGGGGGCATCAATGGCGTCATTATCACTTCTCCATGTGCCGCGGGAAGCCCTGGATGGAGCGTCCTCCGTCGGCGTAGACCGTCTGTCCGACGAAATAGCTGGCGTCGTCACTGGCCATGAACACGATGACTCGCGCGATCTCCTGGCACGAGGCGATGTAACCGATGGGCAGGCGGTCCATCAGTACCGAGTGCTTCTCCGGACTGTGCACCACGCGCTCCATCAGCTCGGTCATCACGGGTCCTGGCGCGACCGCGTTGACCCGAATCCCGTGCTTGATGAGCGCCAGCCCCATGGACTTGGTCAGCTGATTGACGCCCCCCTTGGCCGCGCAGTACGGCACCTGGTCCGCCAGGGCCAGTTGCGCCATAACCGATGACACGTTGACGATCGCCCCGGGCTTGCCCTGCGCCACCATCACCCGCGCCGCAGCCTGGCTGAGCAGGAAAGTCCCCTTAAGGTCCACGCTCATCACCCAGTCCCAGTCTTCCTCAGTGGTGTCGAAGAAGTTGGCGCTGTGGTTGACACCCGCGTTGTTCACCACGATATCCACGGTCCCATACTGCGCGACCGTCGCGGCTACCAGCCCATCCACCTCGGTCTTCTTGCTGACGTCACAAGGCACGAAGATCGCGTCGCCGCCGCCAGCCCTGACCGCAGCGACCACCGCCTCACCGAGGTCGACGGATCGGCCGGCCGCGACGACGCGGGCGCCTTCCCTGGCAAACTCCTCAGCACACGCTGCTCCGATGCCCTTGGTTGCACCGGTGATGATCGCGACTTTGTCTTTGAGTTTCATGGATCCCCTCTTGGTAGACCAGGGACTGGGAATTATGGACTGGGAACGGAGTCCCCGAGTCCCCAGTCCCTGGCATCCAATCCCTGACTTACCTGATCGGCGGCTTCACGCCCACGGGCCACCGCGTCATGATGTCGTTGACCAGCTCGGCGACGTAGTCCACCGTGCGGGTGACCAGCTGCTCGCCCTTCTCCACCGTGGCCTTCGTGGGATCACCGATCACGCCGTTAGGCAGTTCTTTGTACTCCGGCCGCGCGAAGGTGCCCTCGAAGTGATACATCATGCCGGGTCGCGGCGCCATGCCAGGAGCAATGATCCACTTGCGATCCACCAACGCCTCGCCGCCGCCCTTCTCAGCCTTGCTCATGTCCACGTATTGCGGATAGAGGTAGAGGCCCACCGAGGTCTCGGCTTCGTCCGCGTGCCACATGTAGTCGCTCAGGACATCCTTGTTGTCCCGCAAGAAGTCGTACCAGTGCAGCGACAGGGTGAAGTGCCCCTCCAGCCCGAGCTTGTGGACGGCCACCAGGGTCGTGCTGACCTGCCCGTGTGCGGAGAGGATGATGAACTTGTTGTAACCGGCCACAGCGGCGCCCTTGATGATGTCCACCAGCATCGCGGTATGGGTGTCATAGCTCAGGGGGATGGTCCCCGGCATGTACCAATGATGGTACGGATGTGACCCGTACATCGGGCACGGCAGCAGCATGGCGCCCGATTTTTTGGCGATCAGTTCAGCCATGCCCGTGGCATTGTACGCGTCCACGCCGCACGGACTATGAGGCCCGTGCTGCTCGATCGCGCCGATGGGCAGGATCGCGAGGTCACAGACCTCCTTGGCCCAGCGGCATACTTCGGTGTAGGGCAGCTCCTGCCACCAGAGGAATTTGCGGTCGGTCATGTGCGTTTCTCCCTTTCAGTTGTTTCGCTCAGAACGTGGGCGAATCCGTCTCATGTCAAAACTCAGCAGTCACGCCGAGCGCCTGGCCCAGCGCGATCAGTTCGTCCCGCAGCGCGGGGGGTAAGGGGATGCCCTGCGCTCGCCGGAGCTGCTCGGTGCGATGCTCCAGCTCTCCCGGAATGAGCATCTCCCTGGCCGGATCCCACATGGGCGAAGACTTGACCTTCGCCGTGAACGCGGTCATACGCTCGGCCAGCTCGGCACGGGACATCACGGCCTCCGTCTGGATGGCCAACATGAAATGGCCGGTCAGGCTGGGATCGTCCGGGAACTTGTACATGCCCTTCATCCCGTCCAGGAACGCGCCGCCGGTGAGCACGCCGGACAGAATATCCACGACATAGGCGAGCCCCAGGCCTTTGTAGCCGCCCATCGGTAGCAGAAAGCCCTTGAATCCCACGTCAGGGTCGTCCGTCGGGTGACCATCCTTGTCGGTCGCCCAGTCGAGCGGGATCCGCTCGCCCTTCTTACTGGCGAGCAGGAGCTTGCCGCCTGCCACGTTCGAAAGCGAGATGTCCAGAACGAAGGGAAACTCACCGAATGTGGGAACCGCGATGGCGAGCGGATTGTTGCCCACAACCGGCTTGCTGCCGCCCGGTGCCACGACGTTGGGCACGACGTTGGTCATGGCGATGCCGATCATGCCGGCCTCGGCGGCCAGGCGCGCGTACAGCGCGGCCGCGCCGAAGTGATTGCTGCGCATGGCGCCCACTGCGCCCAGGCCGAACTGCCCGGCAAGCTCGATCGCGCGCGTCATCGCCGCCCTGGCAACCACGGGACCCGCGCCGTCGTCTCCATGCAACACCTCGAACGCCAGCGCGCCGCGCTCCTTGCGGATGTTCGGCCGCGGGTTGACGGCACCCTTGAGGAGGCGATCGACGTAGACCTTTGTCCGCAGTACACCGTGAGAGTCGATACCCCACAGGTTGGTCTGCACCAGCGACCAGGCGTAGAAGCTGGCGTCGTCCTCGGGCATGCCCGCCCTGTGAAACAGGTCAGTGACGAACTTCCACAACGGCTCGTAGCGGATCTGAAGTTGGTTGTCTGCCATACGTCACCTTCCTGGGAAATGGCTGCTGGCCGCCTTCCGGATAAGGCCTTCCAGCACGGCGACCTTATAACGGTTATGGGCGAGCGGCTGAACCGCGTCCACCACGAGGGAGCTGGCTTCGTGTGCCAGATCATCTCCCGGCGCCCGTCCCTCGAGCAGCGCCTCCGCCTTCGTGGCGCGTACGGGCAGAGGACCTACGGCCCCCAAGACCAACCTCGGATTGTGGAAACGGCCTGCCTGCATCTCCCAACGATAGGCCAGGCTGACGATCGGGAAGTCGATGGCGTTGCGCAGCCGGAACTTTAGGTACCCCTGCCTCACGCCTGGCCCAGGCGTCGGGATACGGACCTCCTCCACCAGTTCGTCTGACGCCAGGACCGTCGTCTTCTTCGTGGTCGCGGCGAAGAACGCCTCAGCCGCCACGGTCCGGCGGGTCGTCTTGATGATGGCGTCCAGCGCGATCAGGGCGGGCGCCAAGTCCGAAGCATTCACGGCGACGCAGCCGCAGTTCGCACAACGCCGGGCCTCCTGCGCCACCCCGCTCCACAATAATGTGGCGCGATCCTCGTCCAGTAGAGTGCGCTGGTTGACGGGCAACTCCAGCCCTTCGTTGCGCTCGCGTTGCACGAACGCATCGGTATTCAGGAGCAAGTGAGGTGTCTGGGCTGCCTTTCTCTCGGCAGACGGGCCGGCCAGCGCGGTGTTGATCGTCTCCGCGGCCCGCCGGCCTTCGGCGATCGCGTTCACGACAGTCGCAGGGCCGCGGGTGATGTCGCCCGCGGCGTACACGCCGGGCAGGGCGGTGGCCTGGGTCTGACGATGTGCTGCGATCAGGCCGCGCTGGGTCAAGCCGTGACCTTCGATGCCTGAAAGCTCGGCAGCCTGGCCGATCGCATAGAGGATCTGATCGGCCTCCACGATCGTCCGATCATCCGAGTCGAAGCAGGGTGCAAAGCGGCCCTCTTCATCGAACACCGAGGTGCACCGCATCAGTTCGATGCCGGTCAGCCTGCCGTCCTGCTGCAGGACGCGCATGGGTCCGTACGAAGGCAACATCTGAACACCTTCCGAGAGTGCCTGCTCGACGTCCTCGGGCAACGCAGGCATCGTCCCGCGGCTCTCCAGGAAGGCCATGGTGACCGCCCCGGCGCCCAGGCGCAGCGCCGTGATGGCAACGTCCACCGCGACGCTGCCTCCGCCGATCACCAGCACCCGCCGGCCTACAGCGGGCCGCTGGCCGCGCTGCACAGCGATCAGAAACTCCAGGCCGGGATTCAGGAGCGCTGCGTCTTCCACCTGCAGGGTCCGGCTCTTCCAGAGGCCGAGGGCGAGGATCAGGCTGTCGTGCCGCTGTTGGAGGTCGGATGAAGAGTAGCCGTCGTCGCCGATGCGCACGCCCAGCTGGAAGCGAATGCCCATCCTCTCCAGCACCCGCACCTGCTCCCGAACGACGGTCTTGGGCAGACGATAGGTCGGGATGCTATAGGTGAGCATCCCGCCGGCCTCGGGCATTTGATCGTAGACGGTGACGTCGTGGCCCGCCTTCCGCAGGAAGTAGGCAGCGGTCAGCCCGGCCGGACCCGCCCCCACCACGCCGACGTGCTTGCCAGACGTCACGCCGGGCGCAGTGTAATAGTCGCTGGCATGGGTCAGGAGGTAGTCGCCGAGAAAGCGTTCCACCTCACGGATCGAAACCGCTTCATCGGAGTCGACCCGGTTGCATTCATCCTCACAGAAGTGAGGACAGACCCGGCCGGTGATAGCTGCCAGCGGGTTGCAGTCCAGCAGGATTTGGGCCGCACCTGCCACATCGTTGTTCCGAATCCGCTCCATGTAGGCCGGGATGTCGGTGCGGATTGGACAGTCCTCCGTGCACGGTGGGACGTCCACCCCCGCGGCCCCGAAGATGGAATGATAGCGATTCTCGCCGAACAACGCGTTGCAGCGCGAGCCGCCCTTGCGCAGGCACTCGAAGGTGTTGTCGGGATTCCGGTAGTACCAGCAACGAGGTTCCTGGCAGATATTGCCCGCGATGGTGGCCACGTTACGAATCTGACCCGACGCAACACTCTGCGCCGCCTCGGCAAGGGCTGTGAAGCGCTCCCGGATGAGCGGATGACCAGCGATCTCATCCAGCGTCGTCGTGGCGCCGATCCGCACGCCCAGTTCGTCAGCCTCGATGTATCGCAGGGCGCGCAACCGCTTCAGGCTGACGACATATTCGGGGTACTGAGGGTGGACGGCGTCCTTCAACGTGCCCAACAGGTCGGTGCCCCCCGCCAGTACGGCAGCCCTGTCTCCATGTTGTCGGAGCAGCTCCTCCGCCGAGCTCAGCGAGTCGGCCGCGATGTATTTGAAGGGTTTCAATGTCATGGCCTCACCTCAGCTCTTGCCCAACGCGCGGAGGACCTTCTCGGGGGTCAGCGGCAGTTCGTCGATTCGCACGCCGATCGCGTTGTAGACCGCGTTAGCGACCGCGCGCGGGGTGCAGGTGACCGCGCCCTCGCCGATGCCGCAGGCGCCGTACTCGCCCGCGCCCCGCCACACCTCCAACAGGACTGGCTCGATGTCAGGCATGTTGGCCATCGTGGGCATCTTGTAGTCGATGAGATTGAAATTCAACGGCAGTCCGCTCGCCCTATCGTAGACCAATTCCTCGGTGAGCGTCTCGCCCAGGGCCATGACCTGCCCACCGATCTGTTGGGACTCCGCACCCGTCGCATACATGACCGTGCCGCAGTCATTGAGCACGACCAGCTTCTGAACCTCCACGCGACCCGTATAAGTGTCGACGTCGACGACTGCAAAGGTGGCGAAGTAGGGCACGCCCGTCTTGTCGAGCGAGGAGGTTCAGAAGCTGGTCGTG
>CAZMIS010000218.1:0-7528 GCA_964566325.1 uncultured Anaerolineales bacterium | reverse complement strand
CGCATCCTCTTCCCCATCGTGGTCACGCTGCTGACCGGCTTCCTGGCGCCGCAGGCCAGCCCGCTCATCGGCACGCTGATGTTCGGCAACCTGATGCGCGAATCCGGCGTGGTCGACCGGCTGGTCAAGACCGCGGGAAATGAGCTGGCGAACATCGCCACCATCTTCCTCGGGATCACCATCGGTGCGACCATGGTTGGCGGCGCGTTCGCCAACCTGCAGACCCTGATCATCCTGGTGCTGGGCGTGCTCGCGTTCGCCATGGACACGGCTGCCGGCGTGCTGTTCGGCAAGTTGCTCAACGCGCTGACGCGCGGCAAGTTCAACCCGCTCATCGGCGCGGCCGGCATCAGCGCGTTCCCCATGGCCGCGCGCGTGGTCAATCGCATGGGCCTGGAGGAGGACTACGACAACTTCCTGCTCATGCACGCGATGGGCGCCAACACGGCCGGCCAGGTGGCCTCCGTGCTGGCCGGCGGCATCGTGCTCGCCATCATGACCGGCGCCTGATCGCGCAGGCAGAGATGAATGGAGTGGGACCATGCTGATTCTCACCCGGATCAAACCATCCGAATACCATGACTCGATCACGCTGATGCAGGCGGCCGCGGCGCTGCTGGACATGCCGGGCGTCGAGGATGCCGCGGTCGTCATGGGAACGCCGGCCAACCGCGAGCTCGTGGACGCGGCGGGTTTGCTCACGCCTGAGTTCGCCGGCGCGCGGCCCGACGACCTGGTCATCGTGGTCAAGGCAGCGGACGAGGCCGCGGGCCAGGCCGCGCTGAAGAAGGCGGAGGAGATCCTTGGCCGCCGCGCAGAACGCACCCAGACGACCGCGGTGCGGCCCAAGAGCCTCGCCTCCGCCATCGAGTCGGATGGGCAGACCAACCTGGCCGTCATCTCGGTCGCGGGGCGCTACGCGGCCGAGGAGGCGCGCACCGCGCTCGAGGCCGGGTTGCACGTGCTCATCTTCTCGGATAACGTCTCCCTCGCAGATGAGATCGCGCTGAAGGACCTCGCGGCCCGCCGGCGCCTGCTCTGCATGGGTCCGGACGCGGGCACCGCGATCATCAACGGCGTCGCGCTCGGCTTCGCCAATGCAATCCCCCGCGGGACGGTGGGCATCGTCAGCGCGGCCGGCACCGGGCTGCAGGGCGTCAGCAGCGGCATCGCCCGCCGGGGCGCCGGCGTGTCGCAGGGCATCGGGACCGGCGGCCGCGACCTGAGCGAGGCCGTCGGCGGGACCATGATGCTGCTGGGCCTCACCATGCTGCAGGAGGACCCCGGCACCGAGGTCATCGTCCTCGTCTCCAAGCCGCCCGCGCCCACCGTGGCGCAGAAGGTGCTGGCCGCGATCGGCGGGAAGAAGCCCACGGTCGTCTGCTTCCTCGGCGCGGATCCCGGCGCGATCGAAAAGGCCGGCGGCCTGCCCGCGACGACGCTCACCCAGGCCGCGACGATTGCGGCCGCGTTGGCAACGGGCGCCAACTACTGCGACGCGCTGGTGACCCTGGAGACCGAAAGCCAGTCGCTGATCGACCTGGCCGAGGCCGAGCGGCCGAAGCTGGCAGAGGGCCAGTGGGCGCTGCGTGGCCTGTACACCGGCGGCACCTTCTGCTACGAGGCCCAGCTGCTGCTGAAGAACCTGCCGGAGCCGGTGCACAGCAACGCGCCGCTGGTCAAAGCAAACCGCCTCGCGGACAGCACCCACAGCGTGGGACACACCGTCGTCGACCTGGGCGAGGACGAGTTCACGCAGGGCCGGCTGCATCCGATGATCGACCCCGCGCTGCGCAACCGCCGCATCGTGCAGGAGGCGCACGACGGGGCCACCGCCGTGATCCTGCTCGACTTCGTGCTGGGCTACGGCGCGCACGATGATCCCGCGGGCGCCGCGCTCCCCGCGATCGCGGAGGCGCAGGCCGTGGCGCACGCCGCTGGCCGCCACCTCCTCTTCGTCGCCTCGGTGTGTGGCACGGAGGCCGATCCACAGCGCCTGAGCGGACAGGAGGCGAAGCTCCGCAGCGCGGGCGTGCTCGTCCTGCCCGACAACGCGTCGGCCGTCCGGCTGGCCGGCCTGATCACGCAGGGCTGCGTCGTCTGTTAGGGGGGCGGCGCGGTCAGGCGTCCTTCGACTGCGTCCGCCGCTCGCGGCGGACTCCGCTCAGGATGCCTGGCCGTCCAGATGACACCATTTGGACTGCCCCGGGCCATGGAGGGTCCATCAAGATGACCGATCTCTTCTCGAGGCCACTGCGGCCGATCAACGTCGGCCTGGAATCGTTCTACGAGAGCATGAGGAGCCAGGGGGTCGACGCGACCCACGTCGACTGGCGGCCGCCGCTCGAAGGTTATGTCACCTTGACGCACACGGCCGGCGTCGGCGCCCGCGGCGCGGGCGTCGACATGGACCTGGCCAACGCGGAGGCGTTCGGGCGGATCACGTCGGGCCGCCCCGTGATCGCCGGCATGGGCCTGGCGCGCGACGTCATCCCCGGCTTTGCGCCGCGGCGCGGCCGGCTGCTGATCACGCACAGCGGCCCGCCCATCGGCTGGGTCCGCATGTGCGGGCCCACGCGCGGCGCGGTCATCGGCGCACTGATCTACGAAGGGCTCGCCGCGACGCCCGAGGAGGCCGCGTCCCTCGCGGCATCGGGCGAGATCGAGTTCGCGCCCTGCCACCACTACGGCGCGGTCGGGCCGATGGCCGGCATCATCAGCCCCTCCATGCCCGTGTTCATCATCCGGAACGAGACGTTCGGCAACCTGGCCTACGCCACGCAGAACGAGGGGCTGGGCCGGGTGCTGCGCTACGGCGCGTACGGGCCCGAGGTGATCGGGCGCCTGCGGTGGATGGAGCGGGTGCTCTACCCCGCGCTGAAGGCCGCGCTGGAGGTCAGCGGGCCGATCGACCTGCGCAGCATGATCGCGCAGGCGCTTCACATGGGGGACGAGTGCCACAACCGCAACAAGGCGGGCACCTCCCTGTTCCTGCGCACCATCGCTCCCGCGCTGGTCCAGGCCGTGGCCGATCGCGCGGTCGTGGCCGAAGTGCTGCGCTTCATCGACGGCAACGACCACTTCTTCCTCAACCTGTCCATGCCCGCGATGAAGGCCATGCTCGCGCCCGCGGAGGACATCCCCGGCTGCACCCTGGTCACCACCATGGCGCGCAACGGCACGGACTGGGGCATCCGCGTCAGCGGGACGGGCGACCGCTGGTTCACCGCGCCCGCACCCCTGGTGGCCGGCCTCTGGCTTCCCGGCTACACTGCGGACGACGCGAACCCCGACATCGGCGACAGCGCGATCACGGAGACCGGCGGGATCGGCGCATTTGCGCTCGCGGGCGCGCCCGCCATCGTCAAGTTCGTCGGCGGCACCCCGGCCGACGCGCTGAACGCCACGCTCGAGATGTACGAGATCACCGAGGGGGAGCACACCGCGTTCACCATCCCGGGCCTCAACTTCCGCGGGACGCCCGTCGGCATCGACGTGCGCAAGGTCATGCGCACCGGCATCACCCCGCGGCTCAACACGGGCATCGCGCACAAGGACCCGGGGGTCGGCATGGTCGGCGCGGGGCTCGTCTCTGCGCCCAAGGAGTGCTTCGCGGACGCGTTCGCCGCACTGCGGGAGCTCGCCGAGCGCCGCACCCTGCGCTTCTGCGAGGGATAGGACAACCAGCCGCCCGCGGCGACCGCTGAGTCGCCGCGGGCGGCTTCGCACCCCGTAGGCCGCCGCCATTTGCGCGAACCGCCCAAAACGGCTATAGTGGCGCCATGCACACGACAAGCAACCGGTTCTCCTGGCTGTTCCTCGTGCTGATCCTTTCCACTATGCCGGCCCTGGCCCCATCCGCTCATGCAGCGGATCGCTCCGCGCTGCTCCCGCCCGGCGGGAAATACACCGTGCGCGCGAACGACACGCTGTGGGATATCGCCATGGAGCACGGCATCAGCCTTGCACAGCTAACAGCCGCAAATCCAGGCGTCAACCCCGGCGCGCTTCGACCGGGACAGACGCTATCGATCCCATCTTCCGAACTGACTCCGGTTTCCGGGCACACCTACGCGGTGCGGCCCGACGACACCCTGTGGGACATCGCCGCGAACTACGGGCTCAGCATCGGCGATCTCCTCGCGGCCAACCCTGGGGTCGATCCCCGGCGGCTCATGATCGGCCAGCAACTGCTGGTTCCCGGCCTGCCGCCTCCCGCGCCGGTCCCGACCGCGGCAGCAGATGTCCCGCCTGCGGCGCCGGAGGCCGCGCCTGCACCTGAGGCTGCGCCCGACACCGCACCCGCGGCAGCGCCCGGGATCAATCCGATGGCTCAGGCCATGTTCGGCCTGATCAACGGGAAGCGCACGGCCGGCGGCCGGCCCGCGCTCACCTGGAACGCGCAGCTGGCCGCGGCCGCACAGGCCCATGCGGATGACTGCGCCAGCCGCAACCGCGGCAGCCACGTCGGCTCCGACGGCGCCCGGCTTCTGGCCCGCCTCCAGCGTGCGGGCTACGCACCCAGCTGGTCGGGCGAGAACTGGGCCAACGCTCGCAGCGTGGAACGCGCGCTGGCGCTGTGGTGGAACGAGCCGCCCGGCGCAGACCCGCACGTCCAGAACATCATGGCCGGCCGCGCGACCGAGGTCGGCATCGGCGTGGCACTCGGCGCGTGGGGCTACTACTTCATCGCCGACTTTGGCACCCAATAGAACACAAACCTCCGAGGTTTCGGGCCAGCCGCAGGCTGGCACAACCTCGGAGGTTTCTCGGATATTGAATATAAGGAGGCATTCACCCATGAAGATCATCGACCTGACCATCCCTCTGGGCATCGCGACGCCGCCCTGGCCCACCTACGAGCCGCTGCAGGTCAAGTACTTCAAGCGGCTGGCGCCCAACGGCGCGAACGGGCAGCTGCTGACCCATTCGAACCACCTGGGCACGCACCTCGACGGCGAGATCCACTTCTTCACCCCGGGCAAGGACATCGCCAGCCTGGAGATGGACTTCCTGGTGGGCCCCGGCGCCATCGTCGACCTCTCCGACGTCTGTGGCAACTACGACATCTACACGCCCCAGATGATCGAGGACCGCGTCGAGGTGCGCCACGGCGACATCCTGCTCATCCACACGGGCTACCATCATTTCGGCTGGGACATGCCCACCGCGGACGAGATCCGCTACATGGTGCAGCATCCCGGGCCGGATCGCGAGTTCTCGGTCTGGGCGAAGGAGAAGGGGATCAAGTGGATCGGCGTGGACTGCGGCAGCGCGGACCACCCGATGAACACGATCATCCGGCAGTGGATGCCGCGGCAGGCCAAGGAGGCCGACGCCCACTTCCAGAGGAAGTACGGTACGTCGCTGGCCGATCGCTTCGACGACTCAAAGTACCAGCTCATGCACATCGAAATGTTCCCGGATCACATCATCCACGCGGAGTGCATCGGCGGCGAGATCGATCTGCTGCTGAACCGCCGCGCGACCGTCGGCTTCTTCCCCTGGCGCTTCGTCGACGGCGAGAGCAGCATCGGCCGCTGCGTGGCCTTCGTGGAAGATGACGAGTACGAGGAGCTGATGGCCCGTAAGGCCGCCCTGCCCGTGACGAAGTTCGGCGACGCGTACAACCCGGCCCACGTCGCGCAGATCAACGCGCTGTCGCGCGCGTGACGATTGAGAATTGGAAATTGAGAATTGAAGATTGGAGGTGACGGGGTACCGCACGCCCATCTCCGATCTTCAACCCATAATCTTCAATCTTCAATCTGCAATCTGTAATTGGAGGACCGTCATGCAACGCTTCACCGCGGCGTGCGCCCAGTTTGCCGTCGCACCCATGGACGTGGCGGAAAACGTCCGCCGCGCGGTCCGCTGGACGCAGCGCGCGGTGGACGAGTCGGGCGCCCGGCTGATCGTCCTGCCCGAGACCGCGACGACCGGCTTCACGCCCAACGTGGGGCGCGACGCGCTCTGGGACATCGCCGACGCGCTCCCCGGCGCGCAATCGGAGCCACTCCAGCGCGTCGCACAGGCGCTCGGGGTGTTTCTGGTCTACGGGGCCTACGAACGCGGCGAAGAGCGCGGCGTGGTCTATAACTCGGCCGCACTGATCGGCCCCACCGGCGACATGCTGGGGGTCTACCGCAAGACGCACCTCTTCACGACCGAACGCCTCGCAGGGGGCGGATGGTCCACGCCGGGGACCGAGCCGTGCGTCGTGCACACGGAGCTCGGGAGCATCGGGATCACCATCTGCTACGACGGTGACTTCCCGGAGCTGTACCGGGCCGAAGCGCTGATGGGCGCAGAGGTGATCGTGCGGCCGACCGCACTGCTGCGCTCGTTCGAGATCTGGGAACTCACGAACCGGGCTCGCGCATACGACAACCATGTCTACATGGTCGCGTGCAACGCGGTCGGCCCGGATGCGGGGGGCAACTACTACTTCGGACACAGCATGATCGTCGACCCGATCAGCCGCAAGCTGGCACAGGGCCGCGGCACCGAGGAAGTCATCTTCGCAGAGCTTGATCCCGATCCGATCAAACGCATCACCTACGGTGCGGCCTCGCCGATGATCTTCGATCACCTGCAGGACCGCAACCTGGCGGCCTACCGGGACATCCTGCAGCCCGGTTCCAGCCGGTTCGAGCCGGCACGGCGCGTTCCCGGCGATCAACCGCGCCGCGTCGACCATGCGTAGTACAACCGTCGTGCAATGCGCGCCACGTTGTGGTATCATGGCCGCTCAGAAGGAGGTTTGAGCCCTTAAGAATTCGGGGGTGGGGCGCTCCCGCGGCGATTGATCGTTTCCTTTTCTATCCGCAACCGTCATTCAAAACGTAAGGAGAAACGCCATCATGGCCGTCAAGTCCCCAAACAAAGCTGCCGGTGACGCCGTCCTGGGCTACATGCCCGATGACACACCACCTGTCGGCGCCATGCTGAGCCTCGGGTTTCAGCAGGTGCTCACCATGTTCCCGGCGACCGTCCTGGTCGCCATCCTCACCAAGTTCGACGTCGGCGTCACCCTGTTGGCCACCGGCATCGGCACCATCATTGCTCTCCTGGTCACCAAGCGCCGTATCCCGATGTACTACGGCTCCAGCTTCAGCTACATCACGGTCATCATCACGGTCATGTCGCTCTACGCGCCGGACTGCTTCGGCGACTCCGCGCAGGTGTACTGCCGCGAGGGGGTCCGGCTGGCGCAGGTGGGTATCCTGGGCACGGGCATCCTGGAAATTCTCTTCGGCCTCCTCATCATGCGGATCGGCAAGGCCGCACTGGACAGGATCCTGCCGCCCATCGTCACCGGCTCGATCGCCATCGTGATCGGCATCGCGCTGGCCGGCACCGCGCTGAGCCAGGCATCGGCCAACTGGGCGGTGGCGTTTGTTACCCTCATCGTCACGATCTTCTTCTCGGTCTACCTGCAGGGCAAGGGGTTGCTCGGCATGATCCCGATCCTGCTCGGCGCCATCGTCGGGTACCTGGTTGCGGTTCCGTTCGGCCTGGTCAAATT
>CAZMIS010000217.1:0-7578 GCA_964566325.1 uncultured Anaerolineales bacterium | reverse complement strand
TTACTGGTCCCCAACCCGCAAATGTGGTAGTGAAGTTGGCCACCAGTACGTTCGGCGTCAGGTTTCCAGAGAAGAGCCTGCCAAAAGTGGTCCTCAACGGACTGGTGAATGCCGGATACATCTCCATCGCTAAGACCACGGAGGGTCGAGGTGCAAAGCCCTTTCTGGTGGCTCCCACCCCGAAGCTAACCTCAGATGTTGTGATCCCTCTGATGAACCAACTGGCGGACCAGATTGACCCGAAATTGATTGATCTGCTGCGCAGGCCGCTTTCAGGCATCGTGAGTGAGCTTGGATCTGCTGATCGCAACGTCGGTGGCCTGGCCCTCGAGGCATTGGCCTTCAAATTGATGCGGCTGCTGGACATGGACTACGTCGCAACACGGCTGCGCGCACAGGTCACGGGGGGTGCAGAAGTCGATCTGGTTTTTCAATCCGACCGTCTGGTCTTCTCACGCTGGCAGGTGCAGTGCAAGAACACCCTGCGCGTATCGCTCGATGACGTGGCGAAAGAGGGTGGGCTCACACACTTCCTCAAGAGCAATGTGATCGTGGTTGTCACCACCGGCGATGTCGGTGCGGAGGCCCGGCGATATGCCAACAAGATCATGAGCGATTCAAACCTCTGCATCGTCATGATCGATCGAACAGATCTCCAGAGGATCCAGGCTGATCCTTCAGCAATCGTGGACTCTTTCAACCGGGAAGCCCGTCATGCAATGGCGCTGAAGAGACTCGAGATGTGACGACCGCGGCAACGCACGAAAGCTGGACCCTGCCGGATAACCTCGAGTTGGATTGGTTGCGGCGCATCCCTGAACCACCAGGATGACCATGAAACCCTACGGCACACTGACCCCTACCGGCAAGCTGCGCCGGCTGCACGCGCTGGCGACCGCCGCGTTGGCCGGCTACGATCTTGACGCACCGGAGATCACCTTCCACGCGTTCGAGACCAACCTGCTCTACCGCGTGACCACCACACGCGGGGAGCGCTTCATGCTCCGCCTGGCCGTCCCCGGGTGGCGGTCGCCCGAGGATCTCCGCTCCGAGGCGATGTGGCTCCAGGCCCTCGCCCGGGACACGGACGTCCGCGCGCCCCGCATCATGCTCGCCCGCTCCGGCGAGGCCGTGCTGCCGCTTGAGCTGCCCGGCGCGTCTGGGACCTGGCACGCGACGCTGATGAGCTGGGTGCCGGGCCGGCTGCTGGGTCACTACCTCACGGACCACAACCTGGCGAAGATGGGCGCGTTGTTCGCCGCGCTTCACGCGCACGCCGCGTCGTGGACGCCGCCCGCGGGGTTCACCACCCGCCGCTTCGAACACTGGCTGTCACGGGGCGAGGCGAACCTGATCACGGAGGGCGAACGGCCTGCGCCCGGCGCGGCCCTGCACGAGCAGGTGTCGGCGCTGCCCGCACGCGCGCGGGAGGTGCTCGAGCGCATGCACCGCCACGTGGAGGCGGCCTACGCCGCAATCGACCGGTCCGATCTCCGGGTCATCCACTGCGATCTGTGGCACGACAACATCAAGCTCCACGGCGGCGTCCTGCAGCCGATCGACTTCGAGGACACGGTGCGGGGATTCCGCAGCCACGACATCGCGATGGCCATGCTCGACCTGCTCGAGGCCACGGACGAGACGCGCTACGCCGTGCTGCTGGCCGCGTTCCGCCGCGGCTACGAGTCACACCTGGGGTGGCCGGCCGACCCCATCGAGCCGTTCCAGGCCGGCCGCCTGCTCTGGACGATCAACTGGGTCGCGCGCAACGAGCCGCAGCACCTTGCGGGCATGGTGGAGCGCCACGTGCCCGTGTTCGAGCATTACGAGCAGACCGGGCAGATCATCCGCCCCTGAGCGGGCGCGCCCCGCGTCATGGCAGCGCAACCCAGCCCTCATCATGGAGCAGCCATGTCCCGCATCGCATCATCGATCGCCATCTTCGCCATCTTCATTGCTGCCATCGTCGTTGCGCTCATTGCGGCTGCGGCGCCGGCGGCGGGTGCCCCGCCCGAACCCTGGCGCACCAAGGTCGACCCCTGGGTGCTCGACGCGGCCGGGGCCGGGGAGGCCGAGTTCCTCGTCTTCCTGGCCGACCAGGCCGACGTGAGCCCTGCGGCCGCGCTGGGCAGCAAGAGGGAGAAGGGCGAGTACGTCTACCGGACCCTCTCCGGGCACGCCCAGCGCACGCAGGCAGGGCTCCGCCGCTCGCTGGAGCGTATGGGCGTGGCGTGGCAGCCCTTCTGGGTGGCGAACATGGTCTGGGTGCGGGGCGATGCCGCCGCGCTCGCCGCGCTCGCCGCTAGGGCGGACGTGGCCCACGTCTACGCCAACCCCCACGTCAGGCTGGACGCAGCGATGGCGGAAGCACCCGACGCGGGCGTCCTTCGACTCCGTTCCGCCCGGACCTCCGGGCGGAACGCCGCTCAGGATGCCGGCGTATTGAGTCCTGCCGCGATCGAGTGGGGCGTCGATAAGATCGGTGCGCCCGCGGTGTGGGCTGCGGGCATCACCGGCGCGGGCGTGGTCGTGGGCGGCCAGGACACGGGCTACCGCTGGACGCACCAGGCGCTGAAGAGTCACTACCGCGGGTGGAACGGCGCAACCGCTGACCACAACTACAACTGGCACGACGCGATCCATGACGGCGCCTCCGACTGCGGCGTGGACTCGGCCGTTCCGTGCGATGACCACGGGCACGGCACGCACACGATGGGCACGATGGTGGGCGATGATGGGGGGACGAACCAGGTCGGCGTGGCGCCGGGCGCGCGCTGGATCGGCTGCCGCAACATGCGGGAGGGCGACGGCACGCCCGCCACCTACGCCGAGTGCTACCAGTGGTTCATCGCGCCGACGCGGCTGGACGGCAGCGATCCCGATCCCGGCCGCGCGCCCGACGTGATCAACAACTCCTGGGGCTGCACGATCAGCGAGGGGTGCACCGACCCCGCCGTCCTGCTGACCGTGGTGGAGCACGTGCGCGCGGCCGGCATCGTCACCGTGCACTCCGCGGGCAACGAGGGCGCCGCGTGCAGCACGGTCGCCGCGCCCGCGGCCATCTACGATGCCAGCTTCACGGTCGGCGCGACCAACAGCGCCGACGCGATCGCCTCCTTCAGCAGCCGCGGTCCGGTCACCGTCGACGGCAGCGGGCGGATGAAGCCGGACGTGACCGCACCGGGCGAGGGCGTCCGCTCCTGCTATGCGTCCAGTGACACAAGCTACGCGACCATGTCGGGAACTAGCATGGCGGGTCCGCACGTAGCCGGCCTGGTGGCGCTATTGATCGACGCCAACCCCCGCCTGCGCGGCGAGGTGGATGTGATCGAGGATCTCATCCGGCAGTCGGCCCTGCACCGGACGACCGAGCAGGGCTGCGGCGGCGACCTTGCGACGAGCGTGCCGAACAACGTGTACGGCTGGGGCCGGGTCGACGCGTGGGAGGCCTACAAGACCGCCGTCGCGCCGTGCGCCGCGCCGGCCGCGGTCGATGACCTCTCGATCGTGCCGCTGACCCCGGCCGTGGTGAAGCTGGGGTGGACCACGGTCACGGGCGCCGCGGCCTATCACCTCTGGTGGGACAGCGCGCCTTACTTTGAGCCGGGCGCGGACTGCTTCGCCGCGACGAACTGCCGCGCGGTCTCCGGCTCCTCCAGCGCCGAATCGCTCCCGCCGGCCGCGGGCCTCACCGCGTGGGTGGTGCAGAGCGCGAAGTGGTGCGCGGTCGCCCCCGAGTCGAACCGCGTCGCCGCATTCCGCTACGACCTCGTCGCGGGCGGGTGACCGCGCGGCGGCCTCCGCTCAGAATGCCTGCACTCGCTCGCGCATCTGGAACTGCCTCGCCCCCCGACTCATTGCGCGCGGCGCGGGCATCGGGTACAATCCAGCCATGTCACAACTGACCCACATCGACGACGAGGGCGCGGCGCGCATGGTCGACGTCGGCGCGAAGGCGGAGACGGAGCGCGAGGCGGTGGCCGCCGGCCGCGTGCGCATGCGGCCCGAGACGCTGCGCCTGATCACCGAGGGCAACCTGCCCAAGGGCGACGTGCTGGGTGCGGCGCGCATCGCGGGCATCATGGCGGCCAAGCGTACGGCGGAACTGATCCCCATGTGCCACCCGCTCCTCCTGACCCACGTCGCGGTCGACCTGGCGCCGGACGAGGCCGCCTCCTGCGTGGAGATCACGGCCACGGTGCGCTGCAAGGGCCAGACCGGGGTGGAGATGGAGGCGCTCACCGCGGCCAGCGTGGCCGCACTCACGATCTACGACATGGCCAAGGCGGTCGAGCGCGGCATGGTCATCGAGGGCGTCCGCCTGTTGGAAAAGCGCGGGGGCAAGAGCGGCCACTGGCACGCGGCCCCCGATGAGGAGTAACGACATGATCGAAGTGCGCGTGCGCGCGTTCGCCTCGCTGCGCGAGCGGCTGGGCATCACCGAGACCTTGCTGAGCCTGCCCGAGGGCGCGACGGTGGCCCATCTGCTCGCCGCCATCGAGGCCGGCCGGCCGGAGGTGAACCTTAAGGCGCTCCGCTTCACGGTTGCGGTCAACCGCAAGTATTCGCCGCCCGAGCAGCCCCTGGCCCACGGGGACGAGGTGGCCCTGATCCCGCCCGTCAGCGGCGGCGCGCACAAGCTGTTCGAGATCGTCGCGGGGCCGATCTCCCTCGACGAGGTGGCGCAGCGCGTGGTCGCGCCCCAACTGGGCGGCGTGACCGTCTTCGCGGGCACGGTGCGCGGGGTCACGGGCGAGCAGCACACCGATTACCTGGAGTACGAGGCCTACCCCGAGATGGCGGAGGCCTCCTTCGCCGGCATCGCGGCGGAGGCGCGGGCGCGCTGGCCGGGCATCGACGCGATCGCGGTGGTTCACCGCATCGGCCGGCTGGAGGTCGGCGACGTGTCGATCGTCATCGCGGTGGCCGCGGCTCACCGCGGGGAGCTGTTCGACGCCTGCCGCTACGTGATCGATCGCATCAAGCAGATCGCCCCCATCTGGAAGAAGGAAGTCGGGCCCGACGGCGCGAGTTGGGTCGAAGGCCCCGAGTCGCACATCTAGCCGGGCCGGCACGAAGGAGCAAGCATGAACGGCAGAACCCCCACCAAGATTGCCATCGTGGGCGGCGCGGGCGCAGTGGGCGCCAGCACGGCCTACGCGCTGATGATCAGCGGCCTGGCCAGCGAGATCGTGCTGGTCGACGTGAACGAGCGCCGCGCGGAGGGCGAGGCGATGGACCTGGCGCAGGGTGCGCCCTTCGTCCGCCCGGTCACCGTCAGGTCCGGCTCCTATGCGGATTGCGAAGGCTGCCAGATCGTCGTCGTGACCGCGGGTGCGGCGCAGAAGCCGGGCGAGACCCGGCTCGACCTGGTGAAGAAGAACACGGGCATCATCCAGGGCATGATTCCCCAGATCGCGCAGGCCGCGCCCAACGCGATCCTGCTCATCGTCGCCAACCCGGTCGATATCCTGACCCTGGCCGCGCTCAAGTTCTCCGGGTTCCCGCCCGGCCGCGTGGTCGGCTCGGGCACGGTGCTCGACACCGCGCGGCTGCGCACGCTGGTCGGCCAGCGCCTCAACATCGACCCGCGCAGCGTGCACGGCTACGTGATCGGCGAACACGGCGACTCGGAGGTCGTGGTGTGGAGCCGCACGACGGTGGCCGGCATGCCGGTGGCCGACTTCTGCAGCCAGCGCGGGACCGAGTGCGACGCGGACATGGCCGCGCAGATCGCAGAGCAGGTGTGCCACGCGGCCTACGAGATCATCGAGCGCAAGGGCGCGACCTACTACGCCATCGGGCTGGGCGTGCGCCACGTCATCGAGGCCATGCTGCGCGACCAGAACACGGTGCTCACCGTGTCCACCCTGATGACCGGTCAGTTCGGCATCTCGGACATCTGCCTCAGCCTGCCGTCCATCGTGGACCACGGCGGGGTCGAGGGCGTGATCATGCCGCAGCTCAACGACGCCGAACTGGCGGCCCTGCTGCGCTCGGCAGAGGTGCTCCGCCAGACCGCGCGCGACGCGGGCCTGCTGTAGGCCGGCCAGCCCCATGCGCGCCCTGATCCAACGCGTCACGTCCGCATCGGTCACGGTCGGGGACGAGGTCGTCGGGCAGATCGGCCGCGGCTTCCTCGTGCTGCTGGGCGTGACGCACAGCGACGCCGCGGCCCAGGCAACCTGGCTGGCGCGCAAGATCGCGACCCTACGCGTGTTCGAGGATGCGACGGGGAAGATGAATCTCGGGCTGGCGGACGTCGGGGGCGCGGTGCTGGTGGTGTCGCAGTTCACGCTCTACGGCGACGCGCGCAGGGGCCGCCGGCCCGACTTCCTCCAGGCCGCGCGGCCCGAGCAGGCCGAGCCCCTGGTCGATCGCTTCGTCGCGCAGCTTCGCGGCGAGGGCCTCCACGTGGAGACGGGCCGCTTCCGCGCGGAAATGCAGGTGGCGCTGGTCAACGACGGCCCCGTCACCCTGTGGCTGGACACCGCGGACGCGCCTGCCTCGGAGTGACGAACGTGAACGAAATGGCCGGATAGCCGGCAGGGCTCCCGTCGCCATGACGCCTGCCCGTAAACGGGCAGGCTACCAGGCAACGCCCGCCGAGGCGGGCTCCCGCTGAAGCGGGCTACTTGCGGCGGCCAATCCGGGCCAAGCCCCATTCATGGGGCGCCGCTCTGTAGCCCGGTGCTTTAGCGCCGGGCGCCCATCTTCAGCTCGGCCACCACCATCCCCAGCACAATCAGCGCGGACCCGGCGATCTGCCGCGGGCCGAGCAGCTCGCCGATCAGCAGGTAGCTCGCCAGCCCCGCGAACACGGGCTCGGCTGCGAAGATGAGCGCGGTGTGCGTGCTGGTGGTGAAGCGCTGTGCGATCGTCTGGATGCCGAACGCGAGCGCGGTCGCGAGCACGCCGGTGAACGCGGCCGCGCCGAGCACCGCGCGGGAGATGGGGACCGGCTCGTCGAACAGAAGCGCGGCCGCGGCGCTCAGAAGCCCCACCACGGTCACCTGCCCCACCGTGAGGAGTAGCGGGTGGAAGTGGGGTGCGAAGCGTCCGAGCAGCAGGATGTGGGCCGCGAAGGAGAACGCGCACCCGAGGACGAGCAGGTCGCCCGCCTCCATCGTCCAGCCCTTCGTGACGGAGAGCAGCGCCAGACCGATCGTCGCGAACAGCACGCCCAGGGAGGCGTTGCGGGAGGGCGGCTGGCGCAGGAGCACTGCCGCGCCGAGGGGCACGAACACGACGGAAAGGCCGGTGATGAACCCGGCCTTGGCAGGGGTGGTAAGGATCAGCCCGGCAGTCTGCAGCGCGTAGCCCGCGAACAACGCCAGCCCTACCAGCACGGACGCCCGCACCAGGCCGGCTGTGTTGCGGCGGCCCGGGGCGGCCGGCGACCGGGACGCACGCAGCGAGTAGCGAACCGCGAAGGGCGCCAACGCGAGTGCGGCGAGGGCAAAGCGCAGGGCCAGGAAGCTGAAGACGGGGAACGCGCTGACCGCGTCCTTCACCATGACGAAGGTCGCGCCCCACACGACGGTGACGAAGAGCAGGCCCGCATCCGCGATCAGCTGG
>CAZMIS010000216.1:0-7589 GCA_964566325.1 uncultured Anaerolineales bacterium | reverse complement strand
GCCGTCCACCGCGCCGGCGACCGGTGTCTACATCGTTCGGGCCGGCGATACGCTGGGCCGCATCGCTGCCCGCTACGGAACCAGCGTCCAGACCCTGATGCGACTGAACGGCATCGCGAATCCGAACCTCATCTGGGTCGGCCAGCGCCTTAAGGTCACAGGGTCGGCCAGCGCCGCTCCGGCCAAGCCACCCGTGTCCGGCTCGACCGCGGGCCGGTGGATCGACGTCAATTTGAGCCAGCAGCGGCTGACCGCGTACCAGGGCAACACGGCCGTCTTCTCCACGCTGATCAGCGGGGGATTGCCGCGCACGCCAACGGTTGTAGGCCGGTTTGCCGTGCAGACGAAGCTGCGCTCAACCCGCATGACGGGACCGGGCTACGACCTGCCCGGCGTACCCTACACCATGTACTTCTACAAGGGCTATGCCATTCACGGCACCTATTGGCACAACAACTTCGGCCATCCCATGAGCCATGGCTGCGTGAACATGCGCACCGAGGACGCCGGCTGGCTGTTCAACTGGGCCAGCATCGGGACACCTGTGGTCACGCACTGGTAGACTCCCCATCGTGATGTGCGCCGGCAGGCGTGGGGACTCTCACGCCTGCCGGCGTTTTGTTGTGTCTCCGCGCTTCGCCCCGACCCGGACCATCGCGCCGTTCAATCCAGCAGCCTCACAGGCCTCATGCATAGTCTTGCAATTTGTGCCATCCTTGATTTATCATTAGTTAATTATTGAACCGTAATAAAGGAGTGCATCATGGCCGGCTTCTTCGAACGCACCTTCTACGGAAACACCGTGGGGCAGTGGCTGACCACCTTCCTGCTGATCCTCGGCGCAGTGATCGCGGGGCGCGTCCTGTACTACATTCTCGTGCGTTGGGCGCGGCTCTTAACGCGCCGCAGCAAGGTCCGGCTGGATGAGATCTTGCTGGATTCGCTCGAGGAGCCCGTGGTCCTGGCGCTCATCCTGATTGCCGCACGCATTGCCTTGCGCAGGCTGACGCTGCCTGAGGGATGGCTCAACTTCATCGACGGCGCTTTGGGCATGGCGTATGCGCTGCTCGCGGCCTGGCTGATCACCCGAGTCTATGATGCCATTCACCGCAGTTACCTTGCGCCGTTGGCTGCCAGGACGAGCGGCGCGTTCGACGATCAGATCCTGCCCCTGATCCGCCGGGGCATCCGGATCATCGTCTGGATCCTGGCGATCATCATCGGCCTCAACAATGCCGGATACGACGTCGGCACCGTGCTGGCGGGACTCGGCATCGGCGGCCTGGCGTTCGCCCTGGCCGCACAGGACACCGTGGCGAACATCTTCGGCGGGATCACCATCTTCGCGCAGAAGCCGTTCCTGATCGGTGACCTGATCGAGTTCGAGGGCACCCAGTACGTCGTCAAGGAGATCGGCTGGCGTGCGACGATCGTGGAGGACTGGAATACGGGCTACCGCGTGACGATCCCCAACAGCAAGTTCACCAGCGGGATCATCGCGAACGTTTCAGCGGAGAAGGGGTACTGGTTCGCGGAGACGCTCAAACTGGCCCCCGACCTGCCGGCCAGCCTCGTGGAACAGGCTCTGCAGGACATCCGGGACTCAGTCTGCTGCCATCCAGGCATCGACGGGCACAAGGTTCGATTCGAGGCGATCGGCAACTACGCGCTCGAGTTCCTGGTGTTGTTCCATGTCGCGTCCTTCGACGACCGGTGGCAGGTGATCACGGATGCGAACCTCGAGCTGTTGCGTCGTTTCGAGACGCATGGGATCCGCCTGGCGGCGCCCATGCAGGTCAATCTCTCGATGCCCACCAACGGCTCCGGGCCGAAGGCGGCCCTCAGCGAGATCGCGGACGCTCCCGCCGCCCTGTCATAGCAGTGGCCCTGTCCAGCAAGTCTGAGTGTGGCTGTGTTTTTCAGCCGCAGAGGGCACAGAGCACTCTGGGAGATTCGGAGAATAGCAGCCTCTGAACCTCGCTCTGCGCTCTCTGCGGCCTCTGCGGCAATAATGGCACCGGCGTCATGGCGCCGGCAGCGCTCAGTTGCGAGGGCGCGCGCCCGACCGCTGCGACGCGAGCTTGATTTCCTCTTCCACCAACCGGCTCAGGCCGTCTCGCAGTCCCACGCGCGGCTTGTACCCGAGGAGGCGCCTGGCAAGGTGCAGATCGGCGGTCAGCCTGGACAGCCCGCCACCCAGCTGTTGGTTGTTGATGACGTCCGGGCGGCGGTCGGTCAGGTTCGCCAGGGTGTTGACCAACTCATCCAGGCTGGTCTCTTCACCTGAGCCTATGTTGATCACCGTCCGGTCGATGTTGTCGGCGTCTGATGCCGCGATGAGCGCGTCCACCACATCATCGATGTAGACGAAGTCGCGCGTCTGGCGGCCGTCGCCATGCACGACGAGCGATGCGCCTGACACGAGGCTGCGCACGAAGTGGGGAATGACCGGGGCGTGCACAGGGGGGACCCGCTGCCCGGGCCCGTAGGCGTTGAAGATCCGCAGCGCGACGGTGGTGATGCCGTACAGTCCGCCCAGGGCGAACACGTAGTGCTCGGCGGCCAGCTTGCTGACAGCGTAGGGCACCTGGGGATGCGGCCATGCGCTCTCGACGACAGGTTGGACCGACTGCGGCCCGTACACGGTGGCAGAGGAGGCCAGCACGATGCGCTGGACGCCGGCATCCCGGATGGCCTCAGTTAACGCGACCGTGCCACCCACGTTGACATCGTTGTACTCGCGCGGGTAGAGCACCGACTCGGGAACCGAGACGCGTGCGGCCAGGTGGAACACGCAGTCGATCTTTTGGAGCAGGGTCCAGAGCTTAGGGCGGTCGCGCACGTCCCCGCGCGTGAAGATGACTTCAGGGTGTAACCGCCCGGGATCTCCTGTGCTGAGGTCGTCAATCACCCGCACAAGGTGGCCTTCCATGACCAGCCGGTTGGCCAACGCCGTACCGATGAATCCTGCCCCGCCCGTGATCAGACACCGCATGTGTCGCTCCCCTAAGGATGACTTGGTGCCGAGAGTATAGCACACCCGGCAATTCGCACGCAGTTGCGGGGCCGCGCCGGCATGGATGCGGGCCACGCTTGGCGGCCACGCTTGGCGGCCACGCTTGGGCGGCCAAGCTTTGCGGCCACCAACGCCGCGGGTATAATTGTTCTTCTGTTGGAACGCAATCTGAACCGGAGTGATTCCCATGCTGAAATCAGTCAACTGCGGCGAACTGCGTGCGGAGCATGCAGGGCAGACCGTTACGCTCGCGGGCTGGGTGCACCGGCGCCGGGACCATGGCGCCCTCATCTTCCTGGACCTGCGCGATCGTTCGGGCATTGTCCAGATCACCTGTGATCGGGTGGCCAATGAGGCGGCGTACGCAGTGCTCAACGCTGCGCGGTCCGAATATGTCGTCCAGGTGACCGGCGTGGTCCGGCTGCGCCCGGATGGTCTCGCCAACCCGAACATGCCCACGGGCGATGTGGAGGTCGTGGGCCATGCCGCGCAGATCCTGAACGAAGCCCGCACCCCACCGTTCTACATCAACGAGGACGTGGAGCTGGACGAGGCACTGCGGCTGAAGTACCGCTACCTGGATCTGCGCCGCCCCGCCATGCAGAAGAACATCATCCTGCGCCACAACGTCGTGCACCTGATCCGCGAGTTCCTCAGCAGCCGCGACTTCCTCGAAATCGAGACGCCCGTGCTGATCAAGACCACGCCGGAGGGTGCGCGCGATTACGTGGTGCCCTCGCGCGTTCATCCCGGCAACTTCTACGCCTTGCCCCAATCGCCCCAGCAACTCAAGCAACTGCTCATGGTGGCGGGCTACGAGAAGTACTTCCAGATCGCGCGCTGTTTCCGCGACGAGGATCTGCGGGCCGACCGCCAGCCGGAATTCACGCAGCTCGATCTCGAGATGAGCTTCATCGATCGCGAAGACATCATCTCCCTGATCGGCGAGCTCTACACGGAGATCATCGAGCAACTCGGCTCGAAGCCCATCCTCCAGAAGCCGTTCCCGGTGTTGACCTATGCCGAGGCGATGGACAGATACGGGTCGGATAAGCCCGACCTCCGGTTCGGCATGGAGCACGTCGACGTGAGCGACCTCGTTGCCGGCAGCGCCTTCGGCGTCTTCTCCGGCGCGGTCGCAGGTGGGGGCAAGGTCAAGGGCATCGTGGCGCCGGGCTGCGCCCTTTACAGCCGCAAGGACCTCGACGAACTCGCGGAAGTGGCGAAGCGCGCGGGGGCCAAGGGATTGGTGCACATCGCCTACCGTGAGGACGGGCCCAAGTCGTCGGCCGCCAAATTCCTCACCGAATCCGACTTCGACGCGCTGCAGCAGCGGTTGGCCGCGCACACGGGCGACCTTGCCCTGCTGGTCGCAGATGCGGATGCGATGGTCGTGGCCAAGGTGCTGGGCGAGTTGCGCGTGTTGCTCGGGCGCCGGCTCGGTCTCGCGCGCAAGGACGTCCATGCATTATGCTGGGTGGTCGAGTTCCCCCTGCTCGAATGGAGCGCAGAGGAGGGCCGCTGGACCGCCATGCACCATCCCTTCACCTCGGCCATGGACGAGGACTGGGACCTGCTTGCCTCCGACCCCGGCAAGGTGCGCGCGAAGGCCTACGACATCGTGATGGATGGGTGGGAGGTGGGAGGCGGCTCCATCCGGATCCACCAGCGCCACCGGCAGTCGCAGATGTTCAAGGCGCTCGGCATCGAGGCTGAGGAGGCCGAGGAGAAGTTCGGACACCTGCTCGAGGCATTCGAGTACGGCGCACCGCCCCACGGCGGCATCGCCACCGGGATCGACCGCACCGTGGCGATTCTGGCGGGCATCCCGTCGATCCGGGAGGTGATCGCGTTCCCGAAGACCGCGTCCGCCACGGATCTCATGTTCCGGTCGCCGTCGGAGATCTCGGAGCGGCAGTTGCAGGAACTGCACCTGGCGATCCGGAAGGCATAGACCGGCGCCCGACTGATGGCTGCCGGGTGCTTGCCGGTTTCGGCGTCTTGCGCGTTTTTGGGGGCTATGGTAGCATCATGGCCACAGGGCCCTGCGGTGCTCGTGATGTTCTGTAGACGTTTTGAGCCAACATGATACTTACGGGAGCCGGCTTCGATCGGGG
Organism: uncultured Anaerolineales bacterium; assembly: GCA_964566325.1. Lineage (GTDB taxonomy): Bacteria > Chloroflexota > Anaerolineae > CG2-30-64-16 > CG2-30-64-16 > JALOOB01. The sequence goes on along the minus strand of CAZMIS010000216.1, from coordinate 2,456 downwards.
ATGCAGTAGCCCCTTCTGCGGCGTAAGCTGTGGAGGAAGGGCAAAGCTGAACCGGCGATAAGGCACCCACCTGCGCAAGCAGGTTCAAAACCAGCGAACACACGGCACAGCGGGGAGTCTGCAAGCATGAAACCGCCGGAGGTCACTCCGGCGGTTTTCTTTCGGCTCGCGACCGGGCGCTACCTGAAGCTTATCACCAGCTGGGGCGGAGAGACGGTCTCTCTGGAGCGGAACACGCGGTACGAGTAGTCGCTCCCGCTCTCCTCAGGGCCGAGCAGGAAGATGCCGTGGTTGGCCACGCTGCCGTCGACCCAGGCTTCCACCAGGGTCGTGACGTCGATCTCGCGATAGCCGTACTGATCGTCGGACAGGATGCTGATGCTGCCATACGGCTCAGCCATGGGCGGCTGGTTCAGCCAGGTCACCTCGGTTTCCTGCCACGGGCCATCGGCTGCGAACACCTCGATCAGCCGGGCCATGTCTTCGTAATCCGAGAAACCGGTGTAGTAGAGGCGCAGCGTGGCGCTCCCGATCACGTGGGACTGCAGCCCGGACAGGTCAAAGTGGATCAGGCTGTGCACCGTCCCTTCCATCGTCTCGGGATCTTCGTCGTACCCCGCCAGCAAGTAGGAAACGTGTCCCGTATTATCCTCCGGGTACGACTCAGCCACGTAGGCGTCGGCCACGGCGGTCAACGTGGCAACCGGTGTGGGAGGCCGGTGGATCAGCGGCAGATAAATACGGAAGGGACCGGGTGTCTGGGCATGTCCCAGCCCTGCGCCCGGCAGTGTGAGTAGCAGTACGGCCACAAGGACCATCCATCGGGAATTGCGCATCATCACCTCCGGCGGCCATTATACATTACTTCATAGTGGCGGCCCCGATCCACTTGCATGCCCAAAGTCAAAATACCCTTGACACCGTCATTTGCGCTGTGCTATCCTTGCGCCAGCATTCTACGAACCGGAGCATCATTCCGTGCCGCTCAAACGTGATCGCATCTCCGAGGGCGTCTACGTCTTCACCAGTGGTCTCTTCGCCGAGGTGACTGCCACCGTCATATTCACGGATGACGGCGCCATCCTCGTCGATACGCTGCCGTTTCCTCAGGAGACGCGCCAGATTCGCGAATTCGTGTCCCAACGCCGCAGCAAGGTGAACTACGTCGTCAACACGCACTCGCATGTCGATCACATCTACGGCACGTACCTCTTCCCGGAAGCCGTCGTCGTTGCCCATTACCAGTGCCGGCGCCTCATGGAACGCCATGCGGAAGCCGCGCTGGCCCTGGCCAAAGAACAGACGCCGGCCCTCAACGACGTGGTCATCCGTTACCCGGAGATCTTGTTCAACACCAGCATGACGCTGCGTTTCGGCGGCAAGACGGTCGAGCTCAGGCATGCGCCCGGGCACAGCAAGGATGTGATCACCGTTCACGTGGTGGAGGATCGTCTGCTGGTGGCGAGCGATGCCGTGATGCCGGTGCCGTACGTCGTCGGCGGTGACCTGGACGACATGATCAGTTCGCTTCAGGGCCTGAGGGGACTGAATCTGGAGAACCTGGTTCAGGGTCACGGCGAGGTGCTCCTGCGCGGCGAGATCGAAGAGTCGCTGGAGGCCGGCATTCACTACCTGCGGTGCGTGGATCGGCTCGTGCGCGAACGCATCGCCAGGGGCGTGCCGCGCAGCGCGATCGTCGATATCACGATCGAGGAGTGCGGCCTGTCACGCATTCCGCTCGGCGGCCTCGTGCAGAAGCTGCATCAGAACAACCTGCTCACCCTCTACGACGCCTACCGATCCGAGATCCGGACCCGCCGAACGATGTCCTGAGGCGGGGACTCCGGTATTTCCCGGCTTTACCTGATCCGCAGTCCGGACACCGTTGCGACGCCCCCGGCCGGCGCCTCCAGCTGAAGCGTATTGGCCCCGGCCTCGGCGGCAAGCCTGATCGTGAAACGCCTCTGATCGCTCCCGGCCAGGGAGACCTCCACCGTCACCACGCCGGATGCCGGTGCCATGACGATGACCGTGGCGCTGTCGCCAAGTGCGCGGGTGTTCGTCCCAGGATCGAAGGGCCCCCAGCCTGTCCCCAGCACCAGGTACGGCTTCTGCGGACCCTCGTCCGTCACCTCATAGACTGTCAGCCTGTCGTCCGTATGCACCGGCTCATGCCCGGTGAAGATCTCCGCGGCCAGGGCCTCTGTCACCTCGCGTTCTGCGCCCGACGGCATCTTGTAGCGATCCAGCACGACCCAGCGGACACCCAGATCGGACAGGATTGCCTGGCCCTGGACTGACAGAGCGATGTCGATGATATCCGGCCCGAGGTGGCGGAAGTGCTGGAGCACGGGCGCGCGCTCGACCATCGTGCGCGGGTCCTCCCGGCTGATGTACGCCGCGGTGAGCGGCTTCCGGTGCTCGGTCTGGTAGAGCAGATAGCCGGGGCGGTCCCA
>CAZMIS010000215.1:0-7610 GCA_964566325.1 uncultured Anaerolineales bacterium | reverse complement strand
TGTTGCAGGGGATCATCCTCTTCTGCGTGATCGCCAGCGACGTGCTGCTCCGCTATCGGGTCCGGCTCGAGCGCCGCTGAGGAGGTCACCCATGATCGACTGGATCGTCATCCTCCAGGCCGGCGTTGCATCCGGCACGGTGTTGCTCTTCGCCAGCATCGGCGAAATCCTGGCCGAGCGGTCGGGCGTGATGAACCTGGGCGTCGAAGGCATGATGCTGATCGGCGCGATGTTCGCGTTCAAGGTGACCGTCGGCACGGGCAATCCCTGGCTGGGGCTGCTGGTCGCGATGTTGGCCGCGGGTGTGCTCAGCCTGCTGCACGCGGTGGTCACCATCAACTTCCAGGCGGACCAGGTCGTCAGCGGCCTGGCGACCAACTTCGTGGGCGTCGGGCTCAGCCTGGTGCTGGGCGAGGGCCTAAGCAAGGCCGGCACGACCGCGCTGCTGCCGCACTGGACCGTGCCCGGCCTGTCGGCCATTCCGGTCCTCGGACCCATCTTCTTCACCAACCACAGCGTGCTGGTCTACGTCGGCTACCTGCTGACCCCCGCGGTGTGGTACTACATCAACCGGACGCGGCCCGGGCTGCACCTGCGCGCGGTGGGCGAGTATCCGTCGGCCGCGGATGCGTTGGGCATCAGCGTCTACGGCCTGCGCTACGCCTACGTGTTTGCCGGAGGGCTGCTGGCCGGGCTGGCCGGCGCCACGATCAGCCTGGCGATCTCGCCGGGCTGGTTCAGCGAGCTGACCACTGCGGGGCAGGGCTGGATCGCGATCGGCCTGGTGATCTTCGCGCAGTGGAACCCGTGGCGCGCGATGGCCGGCGCCTACGTCTTCGGCGCGCTGCGGCGGCTGATCCTGGACCTGCAGGGGCCCACAACGCTCCTCTGGTTCGCCAACCCGTTCCGTGCCCAGAGCCCGGGCTTCTTCCTGCAGATGCTGCCGTACGCGCTGACCATCATCATCCTGGTGATCGGGTCGCGCGCCGCGATGCGCAAGCGCATGGGTGCGCCGGCTGCCCTCGGCCTGCCGTACGTGCGTGGGGAGCGCGGGAAGTAGGAAGTCGATGCAGCGTCACGTGCCGGGCGCCGCCGAGGCGTCCGGCACGTTCGCGTCCGGGGACCGGAGATCCCTACTTCCTCGGTGTGCAGATGTTGACACAGTAATTCTATTATCATATAATATGATTATCAGGTAAGCTATGGGGAGGGGCAAGTTGCCATGCACACGTCACTGTCGGTCACCGAAATGGTGCGCGGATTTTCCGACTACGTCAACCGGGTGATGTATCGGAAGGAGAGCTTCATCCTGCTCAGAGGCCGCCGGCCGGTCGCCGAACTGCGACCCATCCCGACCGGAATAAGGCTGAGCGAGTTGGATGCCACGCTTCGATCCCTGCCGGCTCTAAGCGTCGGAGAGGCGGAGGCGTTCGCCGCGGACATCGAAGACGCGCGGGCGCAATTGCCTGCTGGAGAATCGAGCGATCCGTGGGCGTCCTGATTGACTCCAGCATCCTGATCGCGTACGAGCGCGGTCAGATTGATCTCGCCGCGCAAACAGCGGATCGTTCAGGAGAGGAGGCGTTCTTGTCTGTGATTGCCGTCAGCGAGCTGCTGCACGGCGCGCATCGAGCCATCGATCCCGCGGTGCAGGCGCGGCGCCTCGCCTTCGTCGAAGGGCTGCTTGCCCGGCTTCCCCTGATCGAGATTGACCTGGCGGTCGCCCGCGCGCACGCCGGACTGTGGAGTGCACTGGCCCAGAAGGGCCAGATGATCGGCGTCCACGATTCATGGATCGCGGCAACCGCCATTGCACGCGATCTGACCCTGGCAACCGCCAACGTCCGTGAGTTTGAACGCGTGCCCGGCCTCAAACTGGAAAACTGGCTCCGTTCATAGCGCGGCAGGCGTGCAAGCTAGACGCCACACCCGGCTCCTCACCCCGCGCGCCAGTAGTCCAGCCCGGTCGGGCTGCGGCTCGCGCCCAGCTCGCGCAGCAGCGCCTCGCCGCGGCTGCCGGCGACCGGCGCACCATTCCACGTCTCGATCGCCACGCGGCGCGGTGCGGCCGGACGGCCAAGGTACTGCTGCAGAGCGCGGCGCAGCACCTCCTCGCCAACCTCGGCCGCGCTCAGCCGGCTGCCGCTGTCCTCGCCCACCAACACCGGCGCACCGCGCCACAGGACGACGTGCGTGGAGGGCACGCGCGCGAAGCGCAAAGCGACCGCCGCATCAGCAACCGCTTTGCCGCCCCGATCTTCTTCCCCATCTCTCTCCGCGCTCTCTGCGCCCTCTGCGGCTGGCACGCGCAACTCTCCGCCGTACAAATTCGCGGGGTCCAGCGCAGACACGACGACGATCTCGTCGCTCTCTACCAGCCCATCCCGCTCGGCGCGCAGTTGCTCCACGGCCTCGGGCAGCGCGTACTGCACTCCCGATAGCCCTGCGATGAAGTACCCGCGGCGCACCTCGCCGCGCAGCTCCATGCGGGCCAGCGCCTCAGCCAACGGACCCCAACCGAGCGCGACCCGCTGTGGTGCGGCGGGCTCACGGGCGGGGTCACGGCCGTGCCACAGGGCCGCGACGGGCGTCGGGCCCGCGTCCTCCCCGGCCCAGGTCCACCGGCTCTCGAAGCGTGCCACGATCTCCGGTGTCAGGACGCCGTAGCGGCCGAGCAGGATGGCGGCCAGGGCGAGACCGCGCGCCTCGGCGGAGAGCGGCGGACCCAGGACCGCGGCCCGGCTCACGAGCGACCAGCGGCTGTCCCATCCCTGCTCCGCCGCGGCCTCAGCGCCCACGGTGCGCCGGACATCACGATACCGGCTGTACGCAGATCGCGTATGGCCGCGGCCCGGCCCCTGGCCGCGCTGCGTGCGCCGCGCGGCCAGCTCTTCCTCCAGCGCACTGCGAGGCTGCGGCTCTGCCCCCTGGCCATGCTCTCGCAAAACGGCCGCAAGTGCATCCATGTCCTCAGCCGTCACCGCACCGGACAGCGCCAGGCTGCGCAGTGCGTCACGCAAAGCGGTCGCACCGAGCCCCAGGCCGTCTTCCAGGTCGGTGAAGAAGGAGGGACCCTCGGACTTGAGATACGCGAAGACCTTCTGCGCGCTCTCCGCGCCCGGCGCAGGGTTTGCGCCGTATTCAGCCGGCGGATCGGCCAGGAAGAGACGCCCTTCGCGGCGAGCGATGAAGCGCACCTCCGGCCGGCTGCCGTCGCCGCCTGCCGCGACCCAGGCGACCTCGCCGCTGCGCACGGCATCGTCAAGATCGCGCCAGCCGTGCCGTCCCGCGCGGGCGGGCAGCACCTCGCGCTCCCAGGCAGCCGCGGGCAGCGCGAGGCCGCGCAACTGCCGCACCACCTGCAGGGCCTCGCGCGGGGCGGCCGGCGCGAGGCCCTGCCATCCAAGCAGGAACGCCTGGTACGCGGGCAGCGAGACGGGCTGCACCTCGCGGCGCAGCAGGTTGAGCGTGCGGCGGTAGACCTGCTCGAAGAGGTGGCGGTCGCAGTACTCGAGTTCGCCGTCCGCAGTCACGAAGTGGCCCTGCACGATCTCCCGGGCGGCGAGCAGCTCGCCCAGCGACTCGTCCAGCCAGGCGGAGTCGAACGCGTAGCGGTCGAGGATGGCGGCGCGCGTGACGGGCCCGGCCCAGCGGAGCCAGCGGGTGAGGATCGCGGGCCAACCCACCTGATCCACCGCCTGGGGCGCGGCAGAGATGTCGAGGCCTTGCGAGGCAGAGACCTCCGCGGTCGGGCCAACCTGCGGTTGGCCTGAGACCTCGGAGGTCTGTTGTGGCGCGGCCAGCCCGCGATACTCGTGAGCGACCTCTGCCGCGACCCACCGCGCCTCCGGGCCGCGCGGGGTCGACAGGGCCAGTTGCACGACCGTCCCGCGCGCGGCCAGCCCGGCCAGCCACGCCTGCGGATCGACGACACTGCGTGCGGCAACCTCCGCGGCGGTCAGATCGCCCAGCTCGATCAGGAGCACCGCAAGTTCGTCCGCGGTGCGGGCCCTGGCCGTCTCGGCCGTGCGGCCCGCACCGCTCACCGCGCTCCGCACCGCCTCCGGATTGAGGGGCAGCCGCCCGGACCCCGCGCCCGCCAGCAGGTCCTCGACGAGCTCCCGGCGCATGGTGAGCGACTGGAGCTGCTGCTCGGCCTGGGGCGTGTCCCCCTCGTACATGTAGGTGTTGACGAACTTGTAGAGCAGCTCGGCCGCCACGGGCGAGGGGACGCGGGTGTGCACGGGAATGACCTGGACCCGGCCCGCCGCGATGCCGCCCAGCAGTTCGTCCAGGTGGCCCAGGTCCATCACGTCGCGCAGGCAATCCCGGTACGTCTCGGCCACGAGGGGAAACTCAGGGATCTTCAGCACGGTGGCGAGCAGATCGCGCGCCTTGAGGCGCTGGAGCCAGAACGGCGTGCGCTTGCGCCCGCGCGCGCGGGGCAGCAGGAGCGCGCGGGCGGCGTTGACGCGGAAGCGCGCACCGAACACGGCCGAATGAGGCAGCTCGCGCAGGATGCGCTGCCGCGCCTCGGCCGTGGACATCCCCGCGACGATCTGCGCCGGGATGGACAGGTCCACACCTACAGCGGCCGGCGTGCCGGTTGCGCCAGCCACGTTCCCCTCGCCCAGCAACGCGCCGGGAAAGCGCAGCAGGATGCCGTCGTCGGTGACCATGCTCTCGACCGCGATGCCAGTGCACTCCTTCAAGGCGTCGACCAGTGCCAGCGACCACGCACCATTGACGCGGCCGCCAAAGGGTGAATGGATCACGACCCGCGCCTCGCCGACCGCGTCGAAGAACGTCTCGACGACGATCGTGTCGTCCGCAGCGATCGCGCCGAGCGCCTCCACCTGCCGGCCGATGTAGTCGAGCAGGGCGCGCGCGGCGTTGAGATCCAGTCCAAACTCCCCCTGCAGCCACGTGACCAGTGCCTCTCGGTCGTCCCCGCGCAGCCGGATTGCGTCCGCAACCGCTCTGCGCAGCTGGCCGATGCGCACGCCCAACTCGTACGACCGCCAGGGATAATCACCCTTCCAGAAAGGCATGCGCGGCAGGTGGCCCGCCGCGCCTTCTACCACCACCTTGTCATCGTCCATCGCCTGCACGCGCCAGACGTTGGAGCCCAACATGAACACGTCGCCCGGGCGGGTCTCGAAGACGAACTCCTCGTCCAGCGTGCCGACCCGCGTCTTGCCGTCTGCCAGGTACACGTCATAGGCGCCCGTGTCGGGGATGGTGCCCGCGTTCGAGAGGGCCAGCAGCCGCGTGCCGGGCAGCGCGGTCAGGCGGTCCTCCGCACGATCCCACGCGATGCGTGCGCGCAGCGAGCCGTGGCCCGGTCCGCCGAACGCCTGGAACCGGCCGGACACCATGAACAGCACCGAGTCCCAGGCGCTGAGGGAGAGATCATGATAGGGCCAGGCGCGGCGCACCAGGCGGTAGAGCGCAGCGCTGTCCCACTCGTCCACGCCCACCGCCGCGATGACCTGCTGCGCCAGCACGTCGAGCGCATTCGCGGGCGTCCTCGTCGGCTCCACCGCGCCGTCGAGCATGCCCCTCACCACGGCCGCGGCCTCCACCAGGTCCTCCCGGTGCGTCGCATAGATGCGGCCCTTGCTCGTCTGGCCGACCAGGTGGCCGGAGCGGCCCACCCGCTGCAGGCCCTGGCTGACGCTCCGCGGCGCCTGCAGCTGAACGACCAGGTCGACCGCGCCGATGTCGATGCCCAGCTCCAGGGTGCCCGTGGAGACGAGCGCGGGCAGCCGACCGGCCTTCAGATCCTCCTCCATCTCCCGCCGCGCCTCGCGCGACGTGCTGCCGTGGTGCGCCCTGATGGGACCTTCCGCGCCGATGGCGAAGATGCCCTTGTCGAGCATGACGCCGTGCGGGGCCAGCGCCGCGGTCGAGCCCGGCGGAATCTCTTCCGACCGCTCCGCCTGGATCTGCGCGTTCAGGCGGTCCGCGGTGCGCTCGGCCAGGCGCCGGTTATTGGCAAAGATCAACGTGGTGCGGTGGCGCAGCACGTCGCCGAGCACCTGCGGGATGACCGACGGCCAGATGGACCCGCCCGGCAGGTTGCGGAAATCCTCCACGGGCATCACCACCTGGAGATCGAGCGGCTTCTTGTACCCCGTGTCCACCACGGTCACGGGCCGCGGCGCGCCGGAATCGTCCTGCCCGCCCAGGAAGCGCGCGGCTTCCTCCAGCGGCCGGATGGTGGCGGAGAGGCCGATGCGCTGGAGGGGCCGGCCGGCCAGGTGCTCCAGCCGCTCGATGCTGAGCGCCAGGTGTACGCCGCGCTTCTCGCCGACCACCGTATGGATCTCGTCCACGATCATGCTCCGCACGCTGCGGAGCATGTCGCGGCCGCGTGGGCTGCCCAGGATCAGGTAGAGCGACTCCGGCGTGGTGATAAGGATGTGGGGCGGCTGCTTCACCATCGCCGCACGCACATGGCTGGGCGTGTCGCCCGTTCGCACCGCCACGCGCAGCAGCGGCAGGGGCTGGCCCATCCGGTCCGCCTCCGCGCGGATGCCGGCCAGTGGCGCACGGAGGTTGCGCTCGATATCATTGTTGAGGGCCTTCAGGGGCGAGACGTACAGCAGGCGGACGCCCGGGCGCGGCTGGTCCCCTTCCTCGGCCAGTTCCCGGTAGATCTCGTCGATGCCCCACAGAAAGGCTGCCAGGGTCTTGCCCGAGCCAGTGGGCGCAAGGATGAGCGTGTTCTCGCCGCGCGCGATGGCCGGCCACCCCCCGGACTGGGGTGGGGTCGGCGCGCCGAGATGTGTCTCGAACCAGCGCCAGACCGGGGGCGAGAAGAGCGCAGCCAGCGGGTCATCGCCGGCCGGGGCAGGTGAGTGCAGCGACATGGGGTTGACCTTCTTCCTCAGAAAGCTGTGACACGATTGTACCCCTGCCCCTGCCTCCTGCAAAGTCACCTCGACATGACGCGTGTCATACCCTCCAGCCACATACAGTGCTACTCTGAACCCATTGAAAAGTGATTCGCTTGCCAGCATCCGGTTCCGGTTGACGGGATCGGATTTGTCGCGCAGTCTGCCAACCTATCGCGGAGACCCAATCAGATCTACGTGACACTTTTCCACCCATCCTGATTCGTGGCCCCGCGCTCATTTATCCAGGCCGAATCACAGTTCGGAGGAGAGCAAATGCCAGAACGACAAATCGTCACCATTGACGGCAACGAAGCAGCCGCCTACGTCGCACACAAGACGAGCGAAGTCATCGCCATCTACCCTATCACCCCATCCAGCAACATGGGCGAATGGGCCGATGCCTGGAGTGCGCAGGGCCGCAAGAACCTCTGGGGCACCGTGCCCCTGGTGGCCGAGCTGCAGTCCGAAGGCGGCGCAGCCGGTGCAGTGCACGGTGCGCTGCAGACAGGCGCCATGACGACGACCTTCACGGCGTCGCAGGGCCTGCTGCTGATGATCCCCAACATGTTCAAGATCGCGGGCGAGCTGACGTCGACCGTCTTCCACGTGTCGGCCCGCGCGATCGCCGCACACGCCCTCTCGATCTACGGCGACCACAGCGACATCATGGCGGTCCGGGCCACGGGGTGGTCCTTGCTGTGTTCCAAC
>CAZMIS010000214.1:0-7648 GCA_964566325.1 uncultured Anaerolineales bacterium | reverse complement strand
GGCAGCCCCTGCAGGGAGGCCAGGGTGTAGCTGTCGCCCACCACGTTCATCGCCACCAGCCGCCAGGCATCGCCGTTATCGGGGCTGTACTGCACCGTGAAGGTCAGCGCATCTCCGTCCGCATCGCTCGCACTCCAGCGCACTACGCTCCCCGCCGCCAGCGTCTCGCCGCCGTTCGGCGACAGCAGCGTGACCTGTGGGGCGTTCGCGCTCGCGGCCCGTTCCGCCAGCACCGCGTCGCCCTGGCGCACCTGAACCCGGGTGGCAGCGGCTGCGAGCGGCGCCAGCTCGAGGAAGTGCCGGAAGCCACCCTCCTCGTCGTCGTTCGTCAGGTAGATCTCCTGGGAGTGGACGACGGCGCCCGTCGCGTCGACCTGGACCAGCATGAACGGAACTGCCGCAACTTCCGCATAGGCCGCACGGTAGCCGTACTTCTCGGCCTGCGCCTGCACTGCGTCCGGCGCCGGATCAGAGAGCCGGTACACGTTGTCGATTTGGGCCGTGCCCCCGACCATGTCGATCAGGCCGCCCGCAGCCACGTATGCCGTCGCCTCGATCAGCGCAGCCACCTCGGCCGGATCGGCAAAGGCGACGGGATCTGCGAACACGGCGTCCTCGAGTTGCTCCTGGACCGAAGCGGCCGAGGCGAAGAGGCCGCAGGAGATGCCATACTGCGGCAAGAGCTGGCAGTATTCGTAGGGAGAGATCCAGCGCGGCCTCTGATAGCCCAACAAGGGGAAGGCCCGGTTCGGCGACAACGCCGACGGGTCGTTGCTCAACACGGTGGGTGCAGCGAGGTCCCACGAGCCGTAGTACACGTCGAAGCCGTAGTAGCCCGAGGTGTCGACGTCCGCCAGGCTGCAATTCGGGAAGGGCCACGGGTAGTTCGGGTCGGTCGACCCGCCGTCCGATTCGCTGCCGCTGCAGTTCATGTGCCGCAGGCCCTTATTGTGCCCCAACTCGTGCGCCATCGAATTGCCGCCCGAAATATACCAGGATGGCCAGCCACTAGTGCTGTTGACCATCTTGGTCCAGGAGTTCCAGCCAGGCCGGTTGCCCATGCCCATGCCACCGTCCGTGTTCAGGTCAGGATGCACCATGCCCATCCAATGCAGCCGGCTGACCCAATCGGTGGTCCAGAAGTTCTTCCATTCGACCGCACCCAGGATGGCAGATCGCCCGTCGCTCGTCGCCACGTTCCATTCCTCCCAGAACGGCCAGAAGTGAAACGCGGGTTCCAGCGCGTCCTCGTAATACCACCAGTTGATCCGTGAGATCGGGTGGAAGCGCAGGATGTTGCGAAGCAGTGTCTTGAAGCTGGAGTCCGTTGCACGATAGACGCGCGTCGGATTATCATGGTTTCCGTTGTTGTGCAGGAGAAGCGGGACCATCGCAAGGTTCAGCTCGTTGCTCTGGCGGAAGGTCACCGAGCGCTGAAGCGTGTTGTTGCCCTCGTTGCTCTCCGGGATCGCATTGTTGTAGTCGACCTCCACCCGGAAGGTGACCGAGCCGGCCGAGCGCCATTCCGCGGGCACGAAGAACCAGAAGCTGTCATCCAGATTCGTGCGCGTGCCGCCCGTGGTGCGGACGGTGATAAGGTTGTTCGCATTGCGGGGCGAGCCCGCGAGTTCTACTCCGCCGCGGTAGGCGCGCAGCCGTGCGCGGACGTTCGGCACGTTGAAGAGCGTGCTCCGCACATAGGCGCGGACCCTTGTCTGCCGGTCCGCTACCAGCGGCATGCTGTTGTCCAGATCCTGGATGCCCTGCGTGACCTCCAATGCGCTAACGCTCAGGTCCGGTCGCGGTGTCGGGCTGGGAGTCCGCGTCGGCGTCCGCGTCGGAGTGCGCGTCGGGGTTCGGGTCGGCGTCCGCGTCGGCGTGCGCGTCGCAGTGGCCGTGGGCGTGCGCGTCAGGGTCGCAGTCGGCGTACGCGTCGGGGTAAAGGTCAGCGTGGGTGTCACTGCCTTTGTCGCGGTGGGCGTCGACGTCGGGGGCTCCACCAGCTTGTGTGGGGCGAAGAGCAGGTCATCGATGGACTCGCTCAGGAGGGTGTCCCCGTAGTCGAGCGTGATGCGGACGATGCGGCCGCTCGGGTCGTAGAAACCGAGGAACTCGGTGTGGGGCTCGGGCACGGGGTTGACACGCGACTCGCAGATGACCGTGCCGCCTGCGTCGTACGCGCGGAACAGGGCCGTCAGCTTTTCGGCCTCGCCGTTTCCGATGTACAGCCCCACGTGCGTCTTCTTGGATGCAAAGGCAATCTCCATCGGGTCGCCGGCGCTGGTGTTTGGAGAGAGGGCGCTGTTGGTGGCCACGTTCGGCCGTGAGCGTGCTTCTGTGGGCTCGTTACCGTAGACAATTGCCCGGTTCAGCCTGCTGTCCTCGAAGCGCACGCCGAACGCAGCGACGTAGGCATCGCCGATCACCGCGGCGTTCGCCAGGTCGTCGAAGTGAATCCGGCCGGGGGAAGGGATCTCCGCCGCGCTCTTGATGGGACCACAATCCGTCCACTGCAGTGCCGGGGCTGCGGCCGCGGGCCGCATGGAGAGCAGCACCCCCAGGGCTGCCAGGGCCATGACGGCTGCAAGGTTGAGAAGTCGGTGCATGGTCGGTCCTCCTGGGTTGGTATAAATTGAGGTCAAGTATAATACAAATGTCGTACCTGGTCAAGCAATTGGCGGTTCGACTCTGCCCCACCTTCCGACGAACAGCGCTCAATTGTACGCGGGCATGCACCTTGAACCGTACTACATCTGCTCTAATATAATACAAGCGCAACCAGCCCCTCAACCATGCCGCTGGCGCCAACTTGTGACAGGAGAAGACACAACATGACGCGTAACCTATCGACCCTGGCAGTGCTGCTGGTACTGGTGCTGCTCGTCGCCAGTTGCGGCGGTAAGTCGCAACCCGAGACGGCTCAGTCAACCGCGCCGCAGGCCACGCAGGCGCCGGCTCAGTCAGCTGCGCCGCAGGCCACACGGGCCGAGGCCACCGCGCCCACGGCCGCGCCGCCCACGGTGGCACCCGAACCCACCAGCACCGCAGATGCACCCGACCGCAGCGAAGGACGCGCCGCGCTGGACGGATTGGACAGCTATGTCTCGACCTTCATCATGACCTATCTCGGCACAGACCCGGACGGCAATGCGATCGACGAACGCGTCGAGATCGGCCACGAGTATACGCGTGACCCGCTGGCCCGCCACTTCGTGGCGCTCTATCGTTATGGATCTGAACCGGACCCGGACGAGGATCGGTTCGAATACTACCAGATCGAGAACGAGGGATTCATCTACGCCGATGAAGAGGAGGGCTGGATGAGCGTCTCAGTGGACAACCCGCCCTTTGGCATCGGTAGCCTGATGCAGATGGGCGAAGCGGCGATGTTCGGCGATCCGGCCGAGATGCGCCGCGTGCAGCCGGACGAAACGGTCAATGGCATCGTTAGCCGCCATTACCAGTTCGACGAAGGCATGCTGGACGAGAGCCTGGCGGAGAACACGGGCAAGCTCACGGCACAGGGCGACCTGTGGGTCGCGGTAGACGGGGGCTACGTCACGAAGTACAGGTTGGTCATTGAGATCAGCGATGGACAGGGCGGCGCCGTCCATCCCGATATGGCGGAGGGCGTGATCGAGATGGACTTCGTCATGCAGGAGGTCAACAGCGACCTGGTGATCGACACGACGGTGGCCGCGTCGTTCGGCAGCAGCGTTGCAGGCGACGGAAGTGCAGGTAGCGCCCTCGATCGCACCTGGGTGGGCGGCTTTGCGCAAGGCGAGTTCCCCCTGCCCCAGGGAACCCGCTTCCAGCTTCAGAGCCGAGAACTCCTGATCATCGAGAGCGATCTGTCAGCCAGCGAACTGGCCGCCTTCTATGACGAGGCTCTGGCGGGCCTGGGCTGGATCAGGAACGCAGATGATTCGCTCGCCATGGGCGATATGACCATCCAGATCTACGACAAGGCGGGCGAGCGCCTTCAGGTGATGCTGAATAAGGATGCCAACACCGGCAAGACCATCGTGACGGTGAGCGGGGAGTAGGCACGAGGCGACCGCACATCCGATTTCGTTGGCAATCTGCAGCCGCTCCTCATGCCAAACCAGCCCGCGCATGCGGTACGGGCAGACCTGTGTGTCGGCCCCCGTACGCCGGCCCCCGCTCGGGCGCACATGAATACGGTGAACTGCCTGCCCTGGATCAGCTCGATGCGCTGAAGACGCAACGCGGCGAGAAGGACACGACGGAGATTCTTGTTGGAGGCCTGCCGTCTTACACGTACGTGCTGGAGATCGCGAAGAACGGGCTCCTGGCCGCGTTCGGTTCGGGAGACTTCAGGGGCGCGCTGATCAAGGTCGCGCCGGGCACTTCCGGGGTGCCCGGCGCGTTGCGCGAGTCGAGCCGCCCTTAGGCGCCCGAACGCGCAGATACAACGGGATGGAGAGTCACAGGCGCAGGCTCGTCAGCTTGCTTTCCATGCGCCGGCTGAGCACCTGCTTCAGGTGATCCTTCTCTTCCTGCAGCACCACCTGGAACTCCTTAGGCTGCAGGTCGGGGTACAGGCCGATCAGCTCGGTGACAAAGAGCACGGCATCGCGCTCCGCACGCTCGGCGATCTCGTAGATTTCGTCCTTATCGGTGATCTTGGCCACACGCTGCAGCAGCTCATCGGCGTCCCGCAGCGAGTTGTTCTTGATCAACAGGTCCAGGTACTGCCCTTCCGCGTCAGAAACCTCGGCCGCCGGGCCCTGGCCCTGCGCGAACTTGTCCAGGAGCGCGGTGTACAGGTGATAGTGACGATCCTCGTCCTTGGCCAGTTTCTCGAAGAACTTGCCACCGAACTTGGCGTCTCCCGCCAACTTGCGGTACATTGCGCCGACGGCTAGCTCGTTGTCTGCCATCATCTTGAAGAATTCCGTGCCGTCATACTTCTTGCCCATCTTGACCTCCATGTCATGAATGCGATTGCAATCGGTTAAAGTCAGCCCGACAGGTTCTAAGTATACCACAGACTGACTGTCCAATGCACATCCTTCACTCCTGCCCCACGAGGCGCTGGCACAGCCGCACGCCTTCCATCGCATCGGTCGACCAGTAGTCCGCGCCGACGAACTGGCACACCTGCTCGTCCACCTGGCCGCCCAGGAGGATGGGAATCGCCACGCCGTCCTCAATCATCATGGCCCGCAGCGCGGCGACCGTCTCGCGCATCGTGGTATACGCCGCAGTGATCAGGCCCGACAGGCCGATCACCTGGGGCCTGAACGACCGCGCCGCGGTGACGAATGCGTCTGGCGCGACGTCGACCCCCAGGTCCAGCACGGTGAAGCCGTAGCACTGCAGCAGCATCAGCAGCAGGTTCTTCCCCAGGTCATGGATGTCGCCCTGCACCGTGCCCAGCAGCACCCGGCCGGACGTCTGCCCGCTGAAGCGCGTCTCGACCGTAGGCATCACGACCTCCGTGACCTCGCGCAGGATGTCGCCTGCCATGATCAGGCCGGAGAGATAGTAGCGATGGTCCGCGTAGCGCCGGCCGACCTCGCGCATGCCGGCCTGGCACTCCTCGATGATCTTGAGCGGGTCGTCCCCCCGGCCGACTCGTTCGCGGACCTCGGCCAGGACATCGCGCTCGTGCAGGTCTGCGAGTGCCATGGCCAGCGTCGTCATGCCCCCTGTACCTTGCTCCATGCCATCCATCATCATCTCCCGCCCACGCTGGCTGGCGCCTGCGCCCCGACCGTCGCACTGAAACGCAGCCGGTCGCCCCGCACAATGAACCAGCCCCAGCTGACTGCGCGCTCGTCGAAATCGTAGAAAGTATGCTCGATCCGAAACGCGGCCGCACCCACCGGCACGCGCAACAGCCGCGATTCCTCCTCGATGATCGTCGTCGTCTCGACCGCCAGGTCCCCGCGCTTCAGGACCGTCTCCCCGCGACCCTCGAACAGCCCTTGCAGGCTCGTGAGGCCCATTTCCGCCTCGACGATGGGCCGCGACGGATCGAAGATCAGGTACTCGCGATGATAGGCCACCTGAACGCCTGCCTGCGACAGGAGCCTGCGAATGGAGATCACCTTATCGCCGACCGGCACGCCCAGCGCACGACTGATGCGCTGCGTGGCAGCAATGGTGCGCACTGAGAGAAAGCGAACCGTGGTGTTCTCTGCCACGAAGAGATCCTCGAACGCCTTGAGCCCGAAGGTCGCCGCACCGAGCACCATTGGCTTGACGAACGTGCCGCGGCCGCGCTCCGCGATGACCAACCCCTCGTCCAGCAGCATGTTGAGCGCCCGCCGGACAGTCATGGGGCTGACCTCATACTGCTCGCATAGCATCACCTCCGACGGCAGCCGGTCGCCCGGGCGCAACAGCCCGCTGGAGATCTGGCTCTTCAGAATCGATGCGAGCTGGTGATAGGGCGGCTCGAACGACTCGCGGTCGATCCGTGGCTCATTTGGCCGCTGCCTGGGATTCGGTGTGACTTCTCTCATAACCCTTGATCACCGGTCGAATTCGGAGTAGATAGATCCATCTTACAGCCATTTCACCGATTTGACAAGTTCCCTAGGGTATTATAGGATTAGGGTAATAAACTCGGTTCTGCATCAGCCACCTGAAGTGTGACGAGGGAGACAGCATGAAGATCATCGGCGAGAAGATCAACGGCACCCGCAAGACGGTCAAGGAGGCGGTCCTGAGCCGCAACGTGGAATTCATCCAGAAGCTGGCGTCCAGCCAGGCCGAGGCAGGTTCCACCTGGATCGATGTCAACGCCGGAACGGCCACCGACCGGGAGCCGGAGGATCTCGTCTGGCTCGTCGAGACCGTCCAGGCCGCGGTCGACAAGCCGCTGTGCCTCGACAGCGCGAACCCCGCAGCCATCGCGACCGCGCTGCCCCACGTGGCCAAGGCCCCCCTCATCAATTCGATCAGCGGCGAGAGCGCGCGCCTCACCGGCGTGCTGCCCCTGGCGGCCAAGGCCCAGGGCGGCGTTATCGCGCTGGCCATGGACGACAAGGGCATCCCGCCCGACACCGAGGGCCGGCTGGCGATCGTGCACCGGCTGATCGGCGAAACGCGAAACGCCGGCATCCCCGACGAGCAGGTGTACGTGGATCCGCTCGTGATGACGATCGGCGCCAGCGGCAACGCGGCCCGCGTGGCCCTGGCCACGGTGCGCGCCGTCAAGGCCGAGTACCCGAAGGTCCACTTCACGTCCGGCCTGAGCAACGTGTCGTACGGCCTGCCCGTGCGCACTCTCGTCAACCGCGCATTCCTGACCCTCATGCTCGAGGCCGGGCTCGACAGTGCCATCCTCGACCCGCTTGACAGGGAGCTGCGCAAGGCGCTCCTGGCCGCCGAGGCCACGCTCGGCATCGATCGTCACTGCCTGAACTACACCCGCGCATTCCGCGCAGGCCTGCTGGAGTAACAGCAGGAACCAGACCCGGGAGGTTCTCAAAAATCTCCCAGACCTCATCTTATACCCATAGGAGCACAGAGATGTCAGAGCAACTGATCAACGCCATCGCGGACATGGACGAAGAGGGCGCGGTCGCCCTCACCAAGGAGCTGCTGGCCGCCGGCACCCCGCCCACCGCCATCCTCGACGCCTGCCGGAGCGCCATGGAAGTCGTCGGCAGCC
>CAZMIS010000213.1:0-7659 GCA_964566325.1 uncultured Anaerolineales bacterium | reverse complement strand
GTTCTCGGTTCTCTGCTTCCTGGGTGTCTTTGCCTCCATGGCCCGCGGCAACGTGCGCGAGAACGGGCGCGTCTAGCGGATCACGGCCGGAATCGCTCCGGCAGCCCCTCCAGCGCGGCCTGCACCCTGGCCCGAAGGCTCTTGGCGCCGGGCTTCGACTTTCCCCCGCGGGTGAGCTGGTCGCGCAGGTACTGCCCGACCTCCTGCATGATTTTCTGGAGTGCGGCCTGCGTCGGTTTCTCCCCGCGTTCGAACCACATCATCGCGGCGTAGCCCATCCCCACCGTGGCCGAGGCTGCCACCGCGGCGCTCAGCACCCAGCCGGGCGCGCCGAGCAGCTTGCTCAACTGGCGGTGAACCGTCCGGGCCGCGAAGGCCACGCCGAAGGTCGCGATCAGCTCACGGGCGCGTGCCGGGGTGATGTCGTAGCCGTAGATGCGCGCGATCGTGAGTACCAGGCCCGTCTGCACGCCGAGCAGTGGCAACACGTCTGCCATCGGCAGAGGAAGCAGCGCGACGCTTGCCGAAGCCGTGGCGGCTCCGATGATGCGCTGCCAGGCCAGCCGGGCCCGGTAGGCGGGAAGCGCGTCGGCCAGGGCGATGAGCAGCCGCGGGTCGGCCTGTGCGACGGCCAGCACCACGTGGCCGACGTGGTCCCCCTTGGTTGCCACGATGTCGATCAGTTGGGCGGTGTCGATGCCCAGGTTGGCCGCGGCAGACTCGATCACCTTCACCCGGTCGGCCTTGCGCACCAGGTCCATCTTGTTCAGTACGGCGACGTAGGGCTTGTCCAGCGCCGTGAGCGCATCGAACAGCTCACGGTCGCCCCGGCTCACCCCGGCGCCCGCGTCGAAGAGGATGATCAGGAAGTCGGCATCCCGCGCGGCCGAGAAAGCGATCTCGCGCTCCCGGTCACCGACCGGGCCCACTGCGTCCGCGCCCGGCGTGTCCACGACCGTGAAGATGCCTCCGGAGCCGGCCTGGTTGGCCCGGGTCGTCCCCGGGACCGGGCTGACCGCGGCCCGATCCTCCGGGGAGATGACGAGCTGGTTGTAGAGCGTGGACTTGCCGACATTGGCCGGGCCCACGATCGCGATGGTGGTTTCGCCCTGGTGCAGCGCGGCGCGGTAGTTGTCGGTAATGAAGCGCGCGACGTCCTTCACGCCGGTGATATTGCCGCCCATGCCCGGGAGCCAGCGCTCCAGGTTGCGTCGTTGTTCAGGCGAGAGCCTGCCCACCGCAAGTCGCAGTGCTGCCTGCACCGGAGCCGGCAGGTGGTCTATCAATGGATTCGCCAATCTGATCCTCCGCGTCGCTCTCTCGATCTGACCTACGCCCCCGGTCCTTGCGCCTCACGGATGAACGCCGCCAGGTCGGCCTTCAGCTTCGCGAGGGAGGGCACGTGAATGTACATCATGTGACCGGCCTCGTAGTATGCCATCGAGACATGGTTGGACAGCGTCTCGTCCAGTTGCAGCCGGTTGAACGTGTACTCCGTGGCGAAGTAGGGGGTCGCCAGGTCGTAGTAGCCGTTCGCGACGAAGACCCGCAGATGCGGATTCTGGGTCATCGCCCTGCGCAGCGACTCGGCGACGTTCACGTATTGATTTTCGTGCTCCTTGTAGCTCCAGGGCCACACCCGGCCGGTGAGCAGCTCGTACGGCAGGTCGCTGTCGAACTGCAGGTCCCCGTTCACGTAATCGTACAGGCAGGCGGTGTAAGGGCCCTGGATGTTGGCGTAACTGCGATCGTACTCCATCCTCTCGCCCGCCGCGTCGCGGTCGATGCCCGCGAACCGGCTGTCCAGCCGGCCGACCGTGCGACGCTGATCGCGCAGCAACTCCTTGAAGAAGCGATCGTCGAGCACGCGCAGGTTGCCGCGCATGACATAATCCGGAGTCAGGCCGGTGAAGTGCGCGACCTTCGCAGCGATCGCCAGGCGCTCCTCCTCCGTGAGCTGCGCGTCCCGCATCAGGGCCGCGGCGTACTCGCCGATCGCGAACGCCTCCGCCTCCGCCAGAACCGATGCGAGGTCGCTGCCGGCCTCCGGAGAGAGCCTGCCGTGGTACCAGGCAGTGGCTGCGAAGGTGGGCAGGAACAGCACGTACGGCAGCTCGTTGCCGTGGTGGAACTCCAGGGTGGAGAACTCGAGCACGGCCGACACCAGGACGATGCCGTTCAGGTACATGCCGTGGCGCTCCTGCAGATAGGCGCTCAGCCCCGCCGCACGGGTCGTGCCGTAGCTCTCGCCCGCCAGGAACTTGGGCGATAGCCACCGCCGGTAGCGCGTCGTGTAGAGGCGGATGAAGTCGCCGACCGATTCGATGTCTTTCTTGAAGCCGTGGAACGCCTTCGCGCTCTCGCCCTCGACCGGCCGGCTGTAGCCGGTGCTGACCGGGTCGATGAACACCAGGTCGGTCAGGTCGAGCAGTGAGTAGTCGTTGTTGACGAGCCGGAAGGGCGGCTGCGGCAGGTCGCCCTCGTCGGTCAGCTGTACGCGGCGCGGACCGAACGCGCCCAGGTGGAGCCAGACGGATGACGAGCCCGGCCCGCCGTTGAAGCAGAACGTGATCGGGCGGCTCGCGGGATCGTCCACGTCCTCCCGGGTGTAGGCGACGAAGAAGACCCGGGCCCGCGGCTTCTCGCCCTCGAATTCGCCTTCCTTTTCGCCCCTTTTCTCCGATTCTTCCTTCAGAACGATGACGCCGGTCGTGACGGTGTAGCTTACCTCGTGGCCGTCGATGGTCGCGGTGTGCCGGGTCTGCACAAGGCGATCCTGTGGAGGTGGCGCCTGCGTGGCTGTTGCTGTCACGTCGCCTGTCGGATCCTTCTGAGGTTCGGTCATGGTTTCACCTTCTCTGCAAATGAAACGCCCACCCATGGGAGGGCGCGTCTGGCGTGACCCCACGGGCAGGTGCTGCCCCGCGTCGGGCGTGGGCGTAGTATACCGCACTCAGGCTGCGGGCTCCACTTCGGCGACGAATCAGCAGCTTAGAGGGATGTCCTGACTGCCCGAATTGACAGCGCGCGTGCCCGGTGCTATCTTCCCCTTAAGGGCGCGCCCGCTCTGCGTCTACTCATCCCAACGAGGTGCACCATGCGCTACGGTTATTTCGACGATGCTCGCCGCGAATATGTCATCACTCAGCCCGACACCCCGTTGCCCTGGATCAACTACCTGGGCAACCAGGCCTATTTCGGCCTGATTTCCAATACGGCGGGCGGCTACTCGTTCTACCGCGATGCGCGGCTGCGGCGGCTCACCCGCTATCGCTACAACAACGTCCCACTCGATACGGGCGGCCGCTACATCTACCTGCGCGATGACCGGACGGGCGCGTACTGGTCGCCATCGTGGCAGCCCACCCGCGGGCGACTCGACGAGTACGAGTGCCGTCACGGGATGGGCTACACCGTGATCGCGTCGGCCAGGGATGGCATCCGGGCTGAGACGCTCTACTTCGTGCCGTTGGGCCGAAACCTGGAGGTGTGGCGGACGACGGTCACCAACGAGCGCACCGAGACGGCCGAGCTCTCGCTCTTCTCGGCCATCGAGTTCTGCCTGTGGGACGCGTGGGACGACGCGGTCAACTTCCAGCGCAACTTCTCGACCGGCGAAGTGGAGGTCGTGGACGGGGTCATCTATCACAAGACCGAGTATCGGGAACGGCGCAATCACTTCGCGTACTTCGCCTGCTCCGAGCCTGTCGCCAGCTTCGACACCCAGCGCGAGGCCTTCCTCGGCCCCTATCGCGGCTGGGATACGCCGATCGCGGTGGAGCGCGGCTCGGGCAGCGATTCCGTGGCGCACGGCTGGGCGCCCATCGGCTCGCATCATGTCCGGCTGACGCTGCAGCCCGGGGAAAGCCGGACGATCCTCTTCGTGCTGGGCTACATGGAGAATCCGGATGAGGACAAGTACGATCCGCCCGGCACACAGACCATCAACAAGCGCCGCGTCAAGCCGTTGCTTCGGGAGTTCCTGAACCTGCAGGCCGTACAGGCCGCGTGGGAGGCATTGCGCGGCGAGTGGGATGCGCTTCTGGGGAGGTTCCAGGTCGCAACGCCCGACGAGCACACGAACCGGATGGTGGACATCTGGAACGCTTACCAGTGCATGGTGACGTTCAACATGTCGCGCTCTGCCTCCTACTTCGAGTCCGGGGTGGGGCGGGGCATGGGATTCCGCGATTCAAACCAGGATCTGCTCGGCTTCGTGCACATGATCCCCGAGCGCGCGCGCGAGCGCATCATCGACCTGGCTGCGACGCAGCTGCCGACCGGCGGCGCGTATCACCAGTACCAACCCCTGACGAAGCGGGGCAACGACCAGGTGGGCGCCAACTTCAACGACGATCCGCTGTGGCTCGTGCTTGCCGTCTCGGCGTATCTCAAGGAGACCGGCGACCGCTCCATCCTGGCGCAGCCGGTTCCCTATGACAATGAGCCGGGAACCGAGACGCCGCTCTACGAACATCTCCAGCGCAGCCTGCAGTACACTCTCGACCGCCTCGGTCCGCACAAGCTGCCGCTGATCGGCCGCGCGGATTGGAACGATTGCCTGAATCTCAACTGCTTCTCCACGACGCCCGGCGAGTCGTTCCAGACGACGACCAACATCGACGGCGTCACCGCAGAGTCGGTGTTCATCGCAGGGCTCTTCACCCTGGCTGCCGGGGAGATGGCCCAGATTGCGGATCTGACCGGAGAGAACGACGAGGCTTCCAGATACCGGGCTGCGGGACAGGAGATGACGGCCGCCGTGGATGCGGCCGGGTGGGATGGCCAGTGGTTCCGCCGTGCGTACGACAGCTTCGGCAGGCCGGTCGGTTCGCATTGGAACGGGGAGGGCCAGATCTTCATCGAGCCGCAGGGCATGTGCGTCATGGCCGGGGTCGGGCTCACGGACGGTCGTGCGCGGCAGGCGCTCGACTCGGTTGGGGAACGGCTTGCCACGACGCACGGCATCGTGCTGCACCAGCCTGCGTACACGGAGTACTATCTGCGCCTGGGCGAGATCTCGACATACCCGCCCGGCTACAAGGAGAACGCGAGCGTCTTCTGCCACACCAATCCGTGGATCATGATCGCGGAGGCGAAGGTGGGAGATGGCGACCGGGCGCACGATTACTACCTGCGCATCAACCCGAGCGCGCGCGAGGCCATCAGCGACGTGCACCGTACGGAGCCGTACGTGTACGCCCAGACCATCGCGGGCAAGGACGCGCCGGCGCATGGGGAGGCGAAGAACTCCTGGCTTACCGGCACGGCGGCGTGGAACTACGTGGCAATCACGCAATGGATCCTTGGGATCCGGCCGGAGTACTCGGGTCTTCGCGTGGCGCCGGTCATCCCCGGTACGTGGGATGGGTTCGAAGCCACGCGCGTTTTCCGTGGCGTGACCTATCGCATCCGGGTCGGGCGGCGAGGACCCGGAAACGCGGTCGCCCTGACGGTGGATGGCGACCCCATCGCCGGCGACGTCGTGCCATTGCCCGCACAGGGGTGCGCCGAAGTGCAGGTGGAGGTCGCCCTGGGCCAATAGTGCGTCAGGGCTGATTTGATGCGCTGTAGCATAGCCCCTTGTGGGCGTCAGGACGGGCACAAGGCCCTATGCTACTCATCAAATGACCATTGACCAGGTACCAGGTTCTCACGTTGTCAGGCCGCGCAGCGCGTTGCCCGCTCTCTCACGACTGACCGTGAGTGCGTGCGCAACCTCATGTGCGGCCTGTTGCAGCGCACCGAACTCCTCGCGGCTGTAGCTCCTGCTCCCCTGGCGCGGCCCGAGCAGCAGCAGGCCGTAGCGTTCGCCGCCGTGTTCCAGCGGGGCCGCGATCCACGCCTCCCCGCGCCAGTCCCCGTAGGTGTGCACCGTCTGAAGCTGTCCCCCATCGCCTGCCAGGCGCAGGGCGCCTGATTCTGCCTCCATGCTGACCGCAGCCTCCTCGAGCAGGCGCTTCGTCATGAGCTGTGCGTCTGCCAACTGGGTGTGCGATCTGACTTCGTTGCCGAACTCGCGCAGCGTGCGCACGTGCTCCGGCGAGTCCCTGAATCTTCGGTCCAGGAATGCCTGCAGCCACGTCTTGACCGGCGTGAACACCGAGACGAGCAGGAACGAGGTGAGGACGATGGCGACGTCGCTGCGCTCGCCCGTGACGCTCTGGAAGATCTTCTGCAGGATGCTGATGCTCACGCTGACTACCCCGGCAAGTATCGCGGTCAGCGCGCCCCACAGAATGGTCCGATTGACGATCGCGTCCATCTCCAGAAGACGGTAGCGGAAGATGGCCACCGCGACGCCCAGGGGGAAGATTACCAGCCAGGGCATGTAGAGGATCGGTTCGAAATGGAGCCGGATACCGACCAGCGGCGTCATGAGCCAGACGATCAGCGGCCCGAAGGAGATCGTGCTGCCCAACAGCATGATGCGCGCCTGCCTGCGGACCACGGCCTCCCGGCTCTGAAAGGCCCGAAAAAGCGTGGTCGCGAGGAACAGCACGGCGCCGACCCCGGCATAGCGATAGGTCACATCGCGAGCGACGAGGTAGTCCCACGGGCTGGACGAATCGAACAAGGAGAGCGCCGCCCACCCGCCGAGGACCACCGATATCACATACGGCAGGCCCAGCATGGCAGGGTGACGCCGGACGATGCCGGCCTCCTGGGGAAAGCGCATGGCGAGGCTCAACAGCGAACCGCCCAGCGACGCCATGGCGACCGCCCACAGAGGGGTGGCCCAGTGGGAGGAGAACACGTCGAAGTAGAACGCCATCGCTACGGCGGCGGCGAAGCAGAAGAAGGACAGGGCGCGGCCGGGACGGGCGGAGCCACGGGCGCGGTACACCCATATCCCGATCGCCAGGTACGCCAGGCCCATGAGATAGGGCAGCCAGAACAGTCGCGACAGGTCCACCTGGCTGAACGCGGCCAGCTCGATCCCGGGGAAGAACTTCTCGCCTCCCTCGCGCAATTGGGTGGAGATGGACACCACGTCGCCGAAACTCAGCGACTGCAGGACCTGCCGGTACTGCGCGTCGCTGGACACGGAGTGCCCTGCGATGCGCGTGATGCGCTGACCGAAGCCGACACCCGCCTCGTACCCGTTCCACCCCGCGCCGGACTGATCGGTCACCACCAGCGTGTGGTCCATCAGAAAGCCGGGAAAGGGCTGCTTGGCCCAGGAAAGGGCAAACATCGGCGCGAGGATGATGCCCACGCCAGCGAGCGCGAGGGCCAGCAGGGTGACGAGTCGGGAAATCCGCTCCAGGATGTCGCCGGTTCTGCTCATGATGGTTACAGGTCCGTGTCGGTTTCGCCGAGTGCAGCCAGGTCATTCCTGCGCCGGCGCGCCGGGCTCCCTGTGCGCGCCGCCTCGGGCGCCCTGGTCAGCACGATCAGCGTCAGTGCCAGCCGGTGGAGCGACCCCGCGTCGGCGAACTCCGCCAGATCCAGCCGCAAGGCGTCGACGACGTCCTCGGCGGTCTGTAGGTTCGCACCGCTGAGCACGGCCTGAACGCGTTCGGGACCGAACGGAACACCGTGCTCGTATCGAACGCCAAGGACTCCCGGACTGCACAGAATCACGCTTTCCCCTGGGCAGAGCGCCAAATCGTCCTGCTGGTAGCTGGCCTCCAGGGACTGGCCCAACAGGTCACC
>CAZMIS010000212.1:0-7675 GCA_964566325.1 uncultured Anaerolineales bacterium | reverse complement strand
AAAGCTTCGAGCTACCCATCGTGATGGCGGCCACGATGACGCTGTTCATCAGCCAGGTCAGGAAGGGCCGGTCAAAGAGCATGACCCGGTAGTTCTCGAAGGTCCATTCGACGGGAAACAACATCCCGGGCAGGTTCAGGCTATAGAGGCGTCCGCCCAGGCGACCCGACGCGAGAATGGCAAACCAGACGGGATAGAAAGCAAAGACGCCCGCCAGGATGAGCAGGAGGTACTGCAGTGCCATAACCAGGGGAGACGGACGCCGCTTCATTCGTAGGCTCCTTTCGTGATGCGCGTGATGCGCAGGCTGTAAAGCGTCGCCGCGAAGAGCAGGACAAAGATGATCACCGCAAACGCGCCCATGCGGCCGTACGCCTGGGTCTGGAACACCTGCTTGAAGGCATACACCATCACGAACTCAGTGAAGCCCGGCTGTCCAGCACCCTTGATCGGACCGCCGTTCGTCATCGCATAGGCCGTGCCGAACATCTGGAAAGCCGTGATGGACGTCAACACGATCGCAGGCAGGATGGCCGGTCGCAACAGAGGCAACGTGATGTTGCCGAACTGCTGCATCCACGTTGCACCATCGATCTCCGCGGCCTCGTACTGCTCTCCAGGAATCGACTGCAGCGCGCCCAGGATGATGATCATCATGAAGGGGTAGGAGAACCAGATGTCAGCGATCAGGATTGCGGACATCGCCCCCCATTCGAGATTCAGCCAGGCCGGTCCCTGGATGCCGAAAACAGCATTCAGGAATTGGTTGATCGTGCCTTGCTGGCGGAAGAAGAACTGCCAGATCAGCGCGATAAGAATCGACAGGGAAGATGCGGCCCAGGGAACGAAGAGCAGCACCCGGAAGAAGGCGCGACCCTTGATGAAGTCACTGTTCAGCACCAGCGCCAACAGCATGGCGATGACGACGGTCAGCGGCACGCGTATGGCGACGTAGAGCACCGTCTGAAGGATGACGCCGACGAAATCGCCCGAATTGAGAAGCGCCCGGTAAGCCCCGCCCAGGTTGACGAGCAATGCCACGGCCACCGCGCCCACGATGCCCGCCAGCCACACCACCCCGGTCGACACGGGCCTGGTCAACTGCTTGTTGAGGCGTTTGTTGACCTGGACCACAATGAGTATCGGCACGATGACGGCCAAGATTCGGAGCAGGTTAGCGAGCGAATCGCCGGTGAAGAACTGGCCGAGCAGGTCGGTGTAGTTCGCGTAAAACGGCTCGCGGATGCGGAACGGCTGACCCAGGCCGGACGGCGCAGTCGACAGGCCCCAACAGGTCGGCTCGATGATCCTGTTGGCGACTTCCGTGCAATCCGGATACGGTCGAAACTGATTGCGGTTCGTAAGAGAGATGTAAGTGCTGAAGAAGATGGGATAGACATTGAAGACCAGGAGGCCCAGGAGCATCGGGCCAATAAACAGGAGGATCATCAATGTCTTGCGGCGTCCAGACCAGTTGATCATGGGATACCTCCGAATCGATGAGGTAGTGCGCCGACTGCGATCAGGGGATATAGCAATGAGGCGGCCATTCACATGGCCGCCTCGTTAGCGTCAAGGTTACTGCATTTCCTTGACTTTGTCTTCGATAGCCTTCTGCGCGGCAGCCATCGCGTCCGCAGGGGTCTGGGCCCCGGTCCAAACGGCGGCGCTGGCATCGCCAACGGCCTGCCACTGCGCACCAGCGTACGGGGTGCTCGCCATGGGGACGCCCACGTTCAAGGCCTCGCCGAAGCCGGCGATGGTGCCCAGAGCCTGGACCTCAGCATCCTTCAGCGCGGCGGTCGTCGCCGGGATCGTCTTGTTGGTCAGAGCAAGCGGCTTCTGCACTTCGGCGCTCGTGAAGTACTTGATGATGTCCAACGCCAGCTCCGCGTTGCCGCGGTCCGCTGCGTTCTTGCTGATCATCAGGGTCTTGATGCCGACGAACGGCTTGCCAACCGAGAGGATGCCGTAGTTGATCTTGTTCTCTTCAACGGCGGCAATCGCCCACGGGCCGGTCCACCATGCACCGATCGTGCCGTCCTTCAGGGCGGCATTGCAGATATCGTAGGTGTTCTCGGCCAGAGACACCTTGCTCAGCGCGGCGAGCCACTCTGCGGCCTTGATGGCCTCAGGCGTGCCCATGTAGGCCTTGCCCTCGTCGTCCACGTAGCTCGGCACACCGAAACCGAAGTAGATCGGCCCAACATGGTATGCATCCGAGCCGCCGAAGCCCTGGTTGCAGACCAGAACCTTGCCGGTGTCCTTCTGGAACTTCTCGGCCTTGACCAACAGGTCATCCAAGTCGGTGGGCAGGTAGTCGGCGGTCACGAGGTCCTTGTTGTAGACCAGCGCGATGCCTTCCTGGCTCTCGGGCAGGGCCCAGATCTTGCCGGACCACATAACGCCCTTGACTGCCGCGGGCTCAAAAGTGCTGGTGAGGTATGCCTCGTCGACACCCAGGGTGCCCAGGTCGATGATGTTGCCGGCCAGCGCCAACGAACCGATCTGATCGTTGGCCCAACCGATGATGTCAGGGCCCTCACCCGCCGCGATGGCAACCTTCAGTGCGTTGCTGACATCGTCGGGCTTTGAGATGTCGATCGTGACGCCGGGATTAGCGGCCTCGTAGGCCTTGAACGCCGCTTCGATTGCTTCCAGGTATTTGCCATCCCACTGATGCCAGATGGTGATGGTCTTGGCCTCAGCCGCAGGCGCCTCAGTGGCCGCAGGGGGCTCGGTCGCCGCAGGTGCAGCGGCCGGCGCCGTCGTGGCCGCGGGCTGGGCAGCCGGGGCCTGGGTCGGGGTGGCAGCGCCACCGCATGCCGCCAGCACGAGGCTGGCAAGCGTCAGCAGGACGAACATCAGTGTGAATCGCCGTGACATGTCTTCTACTCCTTTTTCCCTCTGGTGTCTAAACCTAACCAAACTCAATAGCCGGTTCGCTTCAGGGCAAGACGACGTTGGACACCTGCTCCAGATGTGGCTTTACTACAGGCTGGAAATCATGGATGGTGCGGAAACGCTTCTGGCCCTTATGGATTGCATGTTAGCATGTGAGATGACGGAATGTCAAGCAGTGTGCCATACATTCTGCGGCCGGCGGGGCCACTGGCAGGCCTTCTCAAGGGGTGGGCGCGGGCGTGGGGGTTGCGTCGGGGCTCATCTCCGCCACACACGCCGCAGCCTCGGCCTGCATGGCGGGGGGCGCGTCGTCGGCACTGAGCTTGTCGGCCATCACCCGGCGGAATGCGTCGTCCAGCCCGCGCCACGCGCACACCATCTCCAGGGCCGGCGGGACGCCGCGCGCCAGGCGCAGCTGGTCGACCGCAGGGCCCAGCAGCGGATCCGCCGTGATCGCTTCGGCGCCCAATACGTCTTTGTGGCTCGGCAACCGGCGCATCTTGGTCAGCCATTCGGTCTGCGCCTGGGCGGAAGTCATGAACTCGACGAAGCGGGCCGCGGCGTCCAGCCTCGCTCCCTCGACGCCGGATGCGATGAACCAGTAACGGCCGGTGGCCATGGGCGCGGGCAGGAGCTTCGTCTGGCTGACGCGCGGCAGCAGCGCGACGCCGAGGTCGATTCCCAACCCCGCGTACGACTCAAGATTCCACGCGCCGTCGATGACGTAGGCGGCCTGGCCCTGGCCGAACAGGTCGAACGCGGCCGCATAGTCCGCGCCCGCGAGTGTCACGCGGTGCAGATAAACCAGGTCATGGAGGAACCAGAGCGATTCCACCATCTCCGCGGTGTCGAGCGTAGGTTGATCCTGCGCATCCAGGGGCCAGCCGCCGTAGCCCGAGAGCCACGGGACGAGCCAGTAAGACTCCGTGGTGTCGAACACGAGACCCCACTGGCCCGCGACTGGATCCGTGAGGGTCTTCAACTGCTCGATCCACGCATCGGTATCCGCAGGGACCTGGCCCACGAGCGCCTTATTGTAGATGAGCATCAGGTGGCCGCCGAAGTTGTCCGGCAGGCCCCACACCTTGTCGCGCAGCGTCGCGCCGCCCAGCGCGCCGGGCAGATAGTCGGCCAGATACTCGGCCGAGAATAGCTCGTCCATCGCCCGGACGATGCGCAGCTCGCCGAACGGGCCGGTGAACTCGCCGGGGGAGCGCACCAGGTCGGGGGGCTCCCCCGAGAAGAGCGATTCCGCACGGAACTGGTTGCGCAGGTCGTGGTAGGTGTAGTGGACCCGCTCAATCGTGATGCCAGGGTTGGCCGCGGTGAACGCGGCTGCCAGCTCATCGAGCAGCACGTCCGCCGCGTCATTGTCCTCCTCCCAGTAGGTCAGCGTGATCGGACCGGTGGGCACGATCTGCGGCGTAGGCGCGGGAACCGTGGCCGGCGCGTCGGTGGAGACGGGCGTGATCGGCCCGCGGTTCGACGCGCAGGCAACCAGTGCCAGCATCAAAGAGACGGCGAACAAGATGACCTTCAACACGCGCACGGCAGTAACTCCCCTCCTCAGGCGAGACAGAGTGATTATAGCCGTCCACGACGCATCGGCCAACCGGCAGCATCAGGCAACATGCCCGGGGCATCCCTGCCGGTATCCTCCCGACTTCCTGCCTGCGAGCGCGGTTTGTCGCGTTTCACACGCGCATTGTGGTAGAATAGCGCCATGCAGCAACCCACCCGCTTCGTCGATATCACCTTGCCCTTCTCCGACAGGCTGACGGTCTGGCCGGGCGACCCACCGATCTCGATCGCGCGCGAGCCGGGCAACCCGGTCGTCTCGCGCCTGTCCTTCGGCAGCCACGCGGGCACCCACCTTGACGCGCCGGCGCACTTCCTGCCGGGCGGGGCCACGGTCGAGCAGCTCCCGCTGGACGGCCTGATCGGTCCGGCGTGGGTCGCGGAGATCCGGGGCGCGGCGGTGATCACGGCGGCCCTGCTCGAACGGGCGCGCATCCCCCAGGGGGTCGAGCGGCTGCTCGTGCGGACCGACAATTCGCCGTCGCGGCGCGAGGAGGTCGCGGCACACGCCGCGCGCCCCTTCAACAAGAAGTATGTCGCACTCGACGCGACGGCCGGCGGCTGGCTGCTCGCGCGGCGCATCCGACTCATCGGGATCGACGGGCCGTCCATCGACCCATTCGGCTCGCCCGACCACGTCGTGCACAACATGCTGCTGGCCAACAAGATGATCATCGTCGAAAACCTTGCCCTGGCAGGCGTCCAGACGGGCCATTGCCGGCTGATCTGCCTGCCGCTGCGATACGAGGGAGGCGACGGGGCGCCCGTCCGAGCCGTCCTCGAAGTCTGAATCCGATCCACTTACGTGAGGGAGTTGTCATGGCCGGACCGTCGCTGCCCACTGCCCCGGAGTTTCTGACCTGGCAAGAGGTCGATAAGCTCATCGGCTACCTGCTGCCACAGCTCCGCGGGCCGTACGATGCGCTGTTGATGATCACGCGCGGGGGCATCGTGCCTGGCGGCATGATCGCGGAGGCGCTCGATATCCGCTATATCCTGACTGCCGCGGTCGAGTTTCCCGTGGCAGGCCAGGCGCGGCTGGCATGGCCCACCTTTCTCCAGTTTCCTGAGGACAACCTGCTGCGGGACAGACGCATCCTGTTGGTCGATGACATCTGGGCCAACGGCCGCACGTTGACCACGGTGAAGGGACGCGTGCAGATGGCCGGCGGCCGCGGCGAAGCCGCGGTCCTGCACTACAAGCCGGGCAGCAATCTCTTCCGCGAGGCGGGTCCCGACTACTACGCCGCGGTGACGGACCGGTTCATCGTCTACCCCTGGGAAGTGCAGCGCGGCCCGGAGGATCTCCCTCCCCGCGTGCCCCAGTTCAACTGAGCCAACCACTTTGCCGCATCCGGGCGCCGTCGATCCTGGCGCCCGGATGCGTCCCCGTTTCGGGCCACAGTTTCCGTTGTGCTTCAGCGCGCTGCATCAATTCGCGTCATTCCCCGTTTTCCGTTGGAACTCCTCTGCCGCTGGTGGCGTCCTACTACGCACAGGGTCGGTGCAAGCCGACCACTATCAGAAGGACAATCACTCTGAGGAGGGTTCCGTATGTCTGTTCGTAGAACAAGTTGGATTTTTGCACTGGGCATCGTGGCACTGGCCGCGGTCCTCGTGCTGAGCAGCGGCGTGCTGCCGGCCCAGGCGCAGGCGACGTCGCAGGCCCCGACGCGCACCATCACGGTGGTCGGCCGGGGCGAGGTGAAGGTGAAGCCGGACGTGGCGAACACCACGGTGGGCGTCGACGTGCAGGCCGCCACGGTGGATGCGGCGATGGAAGATGCGCAGGCGCGCATGACCGCCATCCTGGCCGCGCTGAAGAAGCTGGGGATCGAGGAGAAGGACATCCGGACGAGCAACTTCTCGATCAACTTCGAGCGCACGAGCCCGGAGCCGCGCGTGGTGACTGCCCAGGCAACGCCGGGTGCGATCGAGCCGCCGGCGGGCTTCTACCGGGTCAGCAACATGGTCCAGGTGACCATCCGTGACATGACCAAGGTTGCCGAAGTGCTGGACACCGCGGTCAAGGCGGGGGCCAACAACGTGTGGGGCCTCTCCTTCGGGCTCGATGACACCGACGCCCTGGAGGCGCAGGCCCGCGAGGCCGCAGTGAAGGACGCCCGGGAACGGGCCGAGGCGCTGGCCGGGCTGACCGGGGTGAAGGTGGGCGACGTGATCGCGGTGAGCGAGGTCGTCGGCTCGATCTCCCCGATGTACGACACGGCCGCACGCGGTATGGGCGGCGGGGGCACCCCCGTCGAGCCGGGCGAGGTCGCCTACAGCACGCAGATCCAGATCATCTACGCCATCCAGTAACGCTGGGGCGGATGAGGGGTTGAGAGAGGGGCGGCGCATCTCCTGCCGGGAGGTGCGCCGCCTCATTTTGTGCGCTATGCCGCGGCGGGCGGAGGTGATAAAATTGGCGCAGGTCCAA
This sequence comes from uncultured Anaerolineales bacterium, assembly GCA_964566325.1. Classification (GTDB taxonomy): domain Bacteria; phylum Chloroflexota; class Anaerolineae; order CG2-30-64-16; family CG2-30-64-16; genus JALOOB01. The sequence continues at coordinate 756 of CAZMIS010000212.1, read as the reverse complement.
TCACCGTATGCCTCGTCCGCAAGTCATCGTCTTGCGGGCCTTCCAGCCAGTGACGAGCGCGCCGATCGGTTCCTGGCGCCCTGCGTCGGATCGGCCTTGGGGAGCGCCCGAAGCGTTGGCTGGCCGCGAGAAACCCGGAAGCTGTGAGCCTTTAGAAGCTGAAGGAGTTCTCTCATGAACGACTACCCCGCACGTGCACGGCACATCGCCACCCTCCTCATCGGCCTCATCTTGTTCGGCCTGCCCGCAATGAGCAGCGCCGGCGCCCCCACCCCGTCCTGGGAGTGTTGGGGACCGGGCCTGCCCGATCCATGCCGCAACGATCTGCGCGACATCACGATTGTGCCCGGAACAAATCCGGCGCAGGCTGTGGCCGTCGGCGATGGCGGCACGATCCTGCATTGGAATGGCGCCGACTGGCGCAAGATTGCCAGCGGCGTCACCGAGTCGTTGTACGCGGTTGCCATGTCGTCTCCCACCCAAGGCTGGGCGGTGGGCAAGAATGGCACGATCCTGACCTGGAACGGCGCGACCTGGGCGGCCACGACCTGGAAGACGGGCGACTTGCTGCGCGCCGTTGCCCTGGTGCCGGGCGCCGCGCCGGTGCAGGCCTGGGCTGCGGGCGATAACAAGGGGGTCGGCGAGTTCATCCTCTGGAACGGCAAGGAGTGGCAGGACAAGTTCAACGAAGAGTATGAGCTGTTCGGCGGCAGCATCTTCTGCATTGCCATGTTGGACGCCACGTCCGGTTGGGCG
>CAZMIS010000211.1:0-7697 GCA_964566325.1 uncultured Anaerolineales bacterium | reverse complement strand
TGCGTCCCCGTTCTGACGGCGTGGATGGTATGCGGGTCTGCCTGAGCACCTACACGTTCTTTTACCTGCCGGCAGGCTACATGTACCTGGACATGACTCCCGAAGGCGTGCACAGCAACGCGGGCGGTGTCCTGCCGGCAGACGAGGGGCTCCGCCCGCGCTCCGCCTCCGACATGGGCAGCGCGCGGTGCTGGGAGTGAACGCGGCATTGTCTGTCGCAAGCGAATGTGATAGACTGTGCCCGACTGCTGGGGCGCCACAAGCTCGCTTCGCCCCGACAAGATTGGGACGGAAGGGTGGACCGACATGGAACGTAAGAATCGCACCGTACTGATCGTGGCGATCGTGGCAGTGCTGCTACTGTGCTGCTATTGTGTGGTCATCGGTGGGATCGGCGCCTGGCTGCTGACCGGCCCCGGCGATGTGGTGAATGAACCGCAGGCGGTCGTCACCCGGATCGTCGTCACGCGCGTGCCGGCGAATCAGGCACCCGCCGTCAGCACCCCCGCCGCACCCGCGCAGGAACCGCCTGCAGACGACACCCCTGCACCTGCGCCCACCGCAGAGGCCAGCCCACTGCGCCCCCCGGCTGTCGTGGCGGAACCTGATGCCGCAGCGTTGGAAGAGGTGAGGATGCTGACCGCAAGCGAGATGCCGCCGGCCGATCCCCGGCTGCTGGCCATGCGGCTGCGCCCCAACTCGGATGACGACATCCCGGAGGTGGTCAGCACGTCTGCACCGTCGTACAAGGTCGGCGACAAGCAGGAGTTCTGGGTATCGAACACCGACACCCTCGAATACCGCCAGATCACGGCCGAACTGAAGTACTTCACCGATGTGGTCAGCATCTGGGTGGAACAGGGCGTGCGCATGGACCTGAACGATCTGCGGGCCTCCGCGGATCGTTTCACAGAGGAGATCTACCCCACCAATAGCGAGTTCTTCGGCAGCGAGTGGAAGCCGGGGGTCGACGGTGACCCGCGGCTGCACATCCTGCATGCGCGCGGGCTGGGCGACACGGTCGCGGGCTATTACTCATCCGCCGACCAGTACGCCAAGCAGGTCGATGCCTACTCCAACGAGCGGGAGATGTTCTACATCTCCGCAGATTCCGGCAGCGCGCCGCCAAATACGGACTTCTACGACGGCATCCTGGCCCACGAATTCCAGCACATGATCCACTGGGCCAACGATCGCAACGAGACATCGTGGGTGAACGAGGGCATGTCGGAGCTGGCCAGCCTCCTCAACGACTTCGATCCCGGCGGCCACGATCTGGCCTACATGCAGCGGCCGGACACGCAGCTCACGACCTGGGCCGACCAGAGCGAAGAGAGCGTGACGGAGAACTACGGTGCATCGTATCTCTTCACGGCCTACTTCCTGGACCGGTTCGGCGAGGAGCTGACCAAGGCTGTGGTCGCGTCCGACCTCAACGGTGTCGCGGGCTACGACGCGGCGCTCGAAGCTGCCGGCCGGCCGGAGCGATTCGATGACATCTTCGCAGATTGGGTGATCGCCAACTACCTGGACGCGCCGGAGGCTGATGCGGAGGGCCGATACGGATATTCCGACATCGACCTGTTCCCCCTCTCCATCGCGGAGGATTACCGCCGCTATCCCGTGGAAGCGATGACCCAGGTGAGCCAGTACGGGGTCGACTACATCCGGCTGGGCGGCAACCAACCGCTCACCTTGCGCTTCGAAGGTCAGACGGAGACCCCCCTGGTGCCCGCAGAGCCCAAGGGCGAGTTTTCCTGGTGGTCGAACCGCGGGGACACGAGCAACTCCACCCTCACGCGGGCGGTAGACCTGCGCGCGGCGACCGAAGCAACCCTCACGTTTTCGGCCTGGTACGAGATCGAGGAAGGCTGGGACTACGCGTACGTCGAGGCATCGACCGACGGCGGCAACCATTGGGACATCCTGGCCGGCGACTACAGCTCGGACTACAACCCGGTCGGCAATGCGTTTGGCCTGGGCTGGACGGGCAGGAGCGGCGGCGGAGACGAAGCCCAGTGGGTCGAGGAGTCCGTGGAACTGACGCCCTACGCGGGCCAGGAGATCCTCATCCGCTTCGAGATGGTGACGGACGATGCAGTCAACAAGCCGGGCCTGCTCATCGACGACCTGCGCATTCCGGAGATCGGCTGGCAGGATGACGGCGAGTCCGGGGATGCCGGCTGGACCTCCGAAGGATGGATCCTGACGGACAACGGCGTGATGCAGGGCTGGCTGGTGCAGATCCTGGAGATCGGTGACGGCATGGTCACGGTCGAACGGCTTCCGGTCGGGGCAGACGGCAGGGGCGAGCTGCGTATCGATAACATGGATGAGTTGGACGAGGTGATGGTCATGGTGTCTGCGCTGGCCCCGGTTACGACGGAGAAGGCCACCTACCGCTACTCCATCACGCGCGACTGAGCATTGCCAGGCTTCCGTCCCGCGCCGCTCTGATGACGCAGGACGGAGGCCCACCGCCATTTTACCGCCGATGAACCAGGTTACCTTCGCAGTGCTCGTCGCCTTCCTGATGGCGGCGCTCGGTTGGCTCACGCTGCAATCGGGCCGCATCCTGAAGCATTACATCCCCCGGTCAAACCTGATGCTTGGCCTGCCCGATAACCTGGCGCGCATCGGGCTCATCGCCATCTGCCTCGTGACCGGCGTCACGATTGGACCGGGCGCCGGGCAGCTGGGCTGGCGGAGCGACGCCCCACTGAAGGATGTGCTGACGGGCGCGGGCCTCGGCGCGGTGCTCGCCGGCGCCCTGGTGTGGCTGGGCGCCGCTGCGCTCAGGCGGTGGGGGCCCGACATCTACGACAACCGGCTGCTGCGGGCAATCGTGCCCACCAGTCGCCGCGAGTGGCTGCTCGTCGCCCTCGCGCTGGCGCCTGCCGCCCTGGGAGAAGAGCTGCTCTTCCGCTCCCTGCCCCTCGGCGGGCTGGGCTGGCTCGTGCCCCCCGCCGTGCTGATGTGGCCGCTGGCGCTCGTGTTCGGGCTGCTGCACACGGCCCAGGGACCGTGGGGCGTGGTCGGAAGCGCGCTCCTCGGCCTGGTTTTCTCCGCGTTGTTCCTCTGGAGTGGCAACATCTGGACGCCGTTCGTCGCGCACTATGTCCTGAACCTGGTGGAGGTCACGCTCGCGATGCGGCAGGGGATTCGGCCGCTGCGGCTGGATGCGAAGAAGACGGGTGTGGGAGAGGTCGGGGGTTAGAGTCGCCGGGCTTGCCGGGGCGGATCAATCAGAGCGCTCCTCCGCACGCGGCAATCCTGCTTCAACCCGGGGCAGGGCCACGATGAGTCCCAGCGCGAGCCAGAAGAGCAGGCCGGGCTTCGATCCCAGGGCGAGCGTGTCCGCCAGGCCGTAGACGTGCAGCCCGATCATCCCGGCCAGCAGGCCCAGCGCCACGCTGCCGGTGAAGCGACTGCTGCTCCGTGCGGCCTGCCAGGCGGTCACCGCAGCGGCCAGCACGAGCCCTGCATACCCCACCAGCCCGCCCAGGCCGATGTCGACGCCCACCTGCAGGAACACGTTATGGGCGTGCGCGATGTCCGAGTCCGGCGGGACGAGGAAGAGCGGATAGAGCAGGTTCACGACCCTGCGGAAGGTGCCCAGCCCCACGCCCGTGAAGGGGAAGTCCTGCAGCGCATAGATCGCCCGCGACCAGATCTCGACCCGCGCGTCGAGCGACAGCTGCTGCATGACCGCGTCCACAGCGGGCCCTGCCTGGCCCGCCTCGGTGGCTTGCGCCACCAGCGACGGGCCCACCACGGCCGCGGCCGCAATCACGGCAACCGCTGACACGACGGCAGCAATCCCGAGCGCAATCCTGAAGCGACGACCGCCGTGCAGCCAGGCAGCAAAGAAGGCCCACCCGATCAGCGCCACAGACAGGCCGATCCACCCTGCGCGCGACCGCGTGAAGATCACGGTGGCAAGCACCACCAGCATGGCGGCCGACAGGAGCAGCGCAGCTGCACGCCGCCCCTCGCGGGCGAAGCCCGCTGCGCATCCCAGCATCACGGGCAGGACGAGGACCAGCGCGCCGGCAAGTTGGTTTGGATTGATCCCCTCACCGGGCGTGCCGGGAAGCGCGACGAGGGCCTGGGGAAGACGCGCCGTGAGTCCCTGCAGCGGCGCCAGGCGCATGCCCAACAGGCCGACGGACCACACGCCCAGTGCAACGATCCCGAAGAGGGCCAGCGCGAGTTCCAGGCGCCGGCGGCTGCGAACGATGAATCCCAATGCACGCAGCGATGCCAACCCCAGGATGAGACCGGTCAGCTTAGGCAGCGTCAGTTCGGGGAAGGCCGACGCCCACACCGCCAGGGGGATGGCCAGGCAGAAGACGAGCAGCGCCAGGTTGGCGGGGGAGGCAGGCCAGGCCTCCCGCCGAATGGCTGCGCGCAGCACCCAGACGGCGGCCAGGCCTATCAGTGCGGCGACCGTCCATGCGGGGCGATAGGTGGGAAAGAGAAGCAGCGGCGCCGCGGCCAGCAGGACGAGCGGCTCTGCGACGGCTAGGGCTCGACCCGCCAATTTTGCGCTCCCAACTGCTCGGTCAGCTCGCGCTGCAGGCCCTTGCAGATCCCGGTGGTGCTGTTCGGGAAGTCCAGCTGGTAGCGCGCCTGTCCGGGCGCCTCGATGATGACGACGAATCGGTCCTGACCCTGATACCTCTCCAGCAGGTCGACCAGGTTCGACAGGCGGCGGCGGTCGCCGTCGAGCGAATGGCTGCGCCGGAAAGTGACGATGAGGCGCGGGGCCTGCTTCGCCGCCGTGGGCTCTGCCACGGGTGACGCCAGCGCCGCGATCGTGGGCGCCGGCACGGCGACGGCGGGACGCTCGACCGCCAGCATCCGTGTCTCTGCCACCGGCGCCGGCTGTTCGGGGATCGGGCTCGTCGCGATCGGCGGCGGCGGCGCGGACGGTTCGTCATCCTCGATCGCGTCGTCCTCCGCCAGCCATTCGGGCGCCTGGCCGGCAAACGGATTCACCTCGTCGTAGGTGAAATCGCCGCCATCGTCGGACACGTGCGTCACGATCGGCGGGGGCGCGTAGACCTTCGTGCCACTGCCGCTGCGCTCATTGCGGACGGTGGGCCAGTCCGCCATGCCGTTGCCGTTCTGATAACGATGATACGTGGTACTGGTGTCCTCGATGATCTTCTGGCCTTGCACGTAGTCCTGCACCCGGTCCGCCAGAATGCTCACCCGGCCGTTGCGCGGGTCGACCTTGCCCCAGACGATCACGATCTTGTCCTGCTTCCATTGATCGCCCTGGTCCTTGAACTGCTGCGGGAAGACGGTGACATCGACCGATCCCTGGAGGTCCTCCAGGCGGCAGAAGGCCATCTGGTCGCCCTTCTTGGTCGTGAAGGGCCGCACCTCGGCCAGCACCCCAGCGACGACGACCGCCTGCTTGCCCAATTCCTCCGTGATGTCGACGCTGGCGTGCGTGACGATACTCATCAGGTCGACCGTCATCTGCTGCAATGGATGGCTGGACACGTAGACCCCCACCAATTCTTTCTCCCACTCGAGAAGCGCCTTCTTGCTGACCTGCGCCGACGCATCCGCCGGAAGATGGATGTCGACGCCCGTCGCCGGATCGTCGCCCCCAAACAGGGTCATCTGGCCCGCATCGGCCGCCTCATGAGACGAGACGCTGGCCTGCAACAACTGGTCGATAGCCGTCAGGATCTGCGCCCGGTCGCCGAAATCGTCCAGCGCCCCGACCTTGATCAGGCACTCCAGCCCGCGACGGTTCACCTGGCGCAGGTCAACCCGCTCCGCGAAATCGCCGAGCGACGTAAAGGAGCGCTCCCCACGCGCGGCCAGGATCGTGTCGATCGGGCCCTCGCCCACGTTCTTGATCGCATCCATGCCCATACGGATGGCAGAGCCCGGCTCGATCGGGAAGGGGAATGCAGTCACCTGCCTCGGCCCGATGCGATCCGAGGGGAGTTGCTCGATGGTGAAGGTGTGGCCGCTGACGTTGACGTTGGGCGGCAGCACCTCGATGCCCATGCGCCGGCATTCAGCAATCAGGATGCCGACCTTCTCGGTATCATGGCGCTCGACGGTCAGCAGGGCCGCCATGTACTCGACGGGATAATGCGCCTTCAGATAGCCGGTCTGCGCGACCACCACCGCATAGTCGGCCGCATGCGCGCGGTTGAACCCGTAGCGCGCGAAGTTCTCCATCGCGGTCCAGATGGCATCCGCCTCTGCGCGGGTCAGTCCCGACTTCTTCGCACTGCCTGCCGCGAAGATCTCGCGATGCTCGTCCAGCGTCTTCTTCGACTTCTTGCTGATGCCCCGGCGCACCAGGTCCGCTTCACCGGGCGTGTAACCGGCGATGTCGGCCAGGATCTGGATGACCTGCTCCTGGTAGACCGCAACTCCCATCGTCTCGGACAGGATGGGCTCCAGGATGGGGTGCACGTAGTGCGGCTGCCTCTCTCCGTGCAGGCAGGCGATGAAGTCCGGGATGAACTCCATCGGTCCCGGGCGATAGAGCGAGATGGTGGCGGTAATGTGATCGAACTCGGTCGGCCGCATCTCCATGAGCACCCGGCGCATCCCCTGCCCTTCGACCTGGAAGACGCCCATCACGTCCCCGGACGTGAGCAGCTCATAGGTCCTCGGGTTGTCGATCGGCAGGTTCTCCAGGGTGTACTCCTTGCCGTGTCGCTCCCGGATCAGCCGGGCCGCCTCGCGCATGAGCGTGAGGGTGGAGAGGCCCAGAAAGTCGATCTTGAGCAGGCCGATCGATTCGAGGATGGGATACTCGTACTGGGTGACCGTCCGCGTGACCGCGGACTTGGGGGGCCGCATGAGCGGGGTGTAATAGGTGAGCTCGCGGTCCGCCACCATCACCGCGGCCGGATGGATCGAAGAGTGGCGAGCCACGCCTTCCAGCTGCATCGACGCATCCAGCAGGTTGCGAACCATCTCCTCGCTGTCGTAGCGTGCCTTCAGCTCGGCCGAGTAGAACTCATTCCCCGCGGTCAGGACATTCCCGATCGTGACCGGTTTGCCGGAGATGCCCGGGATGAGCTTGGCGATGACGTCCACCTGGTCGAGGGGCACGGCCATCGCGCGGCCCACGTCACGGACGGCCGCGCGTGCCTTCATGCGGCCGAAGGTGACCACCTGCGCGACGCGGTGATCGCCGTACTTGTCCACGGTGTAGCGGATCAACTCTTCGCGTTGATCGTCGGGAAAGTCGAGGTCGAAGTCGGGCATGGTCACCCGGCCGGGGTTCAGGAACCGCTCGAATATCAGCTTGTTGCGCAGCGGGTCCAGGTTCGTCACGCCGATGGCGTACGCCACGATGGAGCCCGCCCCGGAGCCGCGCACGTTCCACCAGATGCCGCGGCGCTTGGCGTACATGCACAGGTCCCGCACGATGAGGTAATACACATCGAACCCCATCTCGTGGATGACCTTCAGCTCGTAGTCCTTGCGGGCCTGAACCTCAGGATCGGCCGCCCGGCTGCCGTACCGCCATGCCAGGCCCTCGTCGGTGAGATGGCGCAGATAGGACTCGTAGGTGAATCCCTCCGGGATGTCGATGTCGGGCAGGTGGTAGTGGCGGTCGTCCGGGTCGACCTCGCACATCTCGGCGATCTTGACCGTGTTCGTGAACACGCTGTCCGGCAGATCGGCGTAGGACAGGAACGTCTGCC
>CAZMIS010000210.1:0-7724 GCA_964566325.1 uncultured Anaerolineales bacterium | reverse complement strand
CGCATCGTGCAGCAGGGACAGCACTGCGCCCTTGGTCGCCTCGATCCGCTCGGCAGCAGCCATGCTCCACGAGGCATCCACGACGAACAACACCAGGTTGGCCGCACGGCGCACGCGCACCTTGCGCTGCAGGTCGGACCGCTTGACGACGAAGGCCACCTTGCGCGCCGCGCGCTCGTCGGTGCGACGGCGCTGGAACGGCGCGGCCGACCGGATGGTCGCATCGAACGCCAGGTCCTCGGGCCGGCCGTGCATCGGCCGCGCCTTGATGTAGCGCCCGCGCTTGCGGTCGGTCAGGGTGACGCTGCGCTTGCCGGCCGACGAACGCGTCAGCTTGTCCAGGGGCGTGTCGAGACGCTTGGCCTGGAAGCTGTCGCCGATCTTGACCGGGCGCTGTGCAGAGGGTCCCTGGCTGGAGGCCTGGGCCTGCGCACCGTCGTCGATGGGGTCGCCGCTAGCTGACGCGTTGGCCTGATCGGCTAGCGGCTCAGTGCTTTTTTTAGGCTGGGCGCCGTCTCGCCCCCGTCCGACTTGGACGGATCGCTCTGGTCGGGCGGCGCATCGGCACGCGCCTTCTTCAGTCGTTCCTCCAGCTGCCCGGCATCCATCGACGATTCCTCGAAGGGCTGGCGCTTCAGGCGGTGCGGCAGCGCCAGTTCCGCGGCGAGCAGGATGTCCTGCTCCACGACGGCCAGGCGACCCTGCCACGCAGCGTGCGCGCGGGCAGTCTTGAGGATCACGATGTCGGCGCGGTGGCCGTCGACGCGAAACGACGTGGTGAGCTGCGCGATGGTGAAGAGGTCGCGCTGGGTGTGGTGCACGCCGGGCAGCCGGCTACGCGCCTCCGCGATGTCGTTCGAAAGCTGCTGCTCGCGCGGCAGCCACTCCAGGTAGAATCCTTCCGGATCACCCTCGTACGCCACGCGACGCTCGACGATGGCCACGCGCTGCCGCGGGTCCGCGATGCCGTGCATGTCCACGCACAGGGCGAAGCGGTCGAGCAACTGCGGGCGCAGGTCGCCCTCCTCCGGGTTCATCGTGCCGACCAGCATGAAGCGTGCGGGGTGGCTGAAGCTGATCCCCTCGCGCTCCACCACGTTCACGCCCATCGCAGCCGAGTCGAGCAGCAGATCGACCACGTGATCGTCCAGCAGGTTGACCTCGTCGACGTAGAGCAGGCCGCGGTTCGCGGCCGCCAGCACGCCGGGCTCGAAGTGGCGCTCGCCCTGCTGGATGGCCTTCTCGATGTCGAGGGTGCCCACGACCCGATCCTCCGTCGCGCTCACGGGCAGGTCGACGAACCGGGTGCGGCGCATCGAGGTGGGCAGGGTCTCGCCCCGCGCCAGGCGATCGCGGCAGTTGTCGCACAGGCTGTCGAGCCCGCTGGGGTCGCAGCCGAACGGGCAGTCGGACACGACCTGGATCTCGGGCAGCAGCGCGGACAGCGCGCGCGCGGCCGTGGACTTGGCCGTGCCGCGTTCGCCGCGGATGAGCACGCCGCCGATCTGGCTGGAGATGGCGTTCAGGATCAGGGCCCGTTTCATCTTTTCCTGGCCCACGATGGCGGTGAAAGGATAAGGTCGGATGTTTGCCAAGGGTATGCTCCGTACGCGAGTTAACGACGGGATTATAGCACCGTGCGCCGCCAGGAAGAAAGTGACGGCACGCTGCCCCGGCACTTCGAGTGCCATCCGCCGAAATTGGGTATTGACACGACTGATTTGTCGTGATATCTTGTGGACAAATCACCGGTAACGATTCCGGTATCGTTCTCAGACAGCATCGCCACCCTATGGCAGGCATTCCCGATGAGACGAGGCAACAAGTCCACCACGATCCACGACGTGGCCCGCGCCGCCGGAGTCTCGGTTTCCACCGTCTCGCGCGTGCTGAACGATAAGGACGACGTCGCGCCCGACACCGTCGAAAAGGTTCGCAGCGTCATTGCGGATCTCGGCTACACCTCCAGCCTCGCGGCCCGCTCCATGCGCAGCCACCAGACCGGCGTCATCGGCGTGATCGTCCCCGATCTCGAAGACCCCTTCTGTATCCAGGTCGTAAAGGGCGTCCACCAGGCCATCGTCGCGTTCGAGTATGACCTGATTGCCTACAGCAGCGGCAGCATCAAGCGGAACTCGCGGGCCGCGGGAGAGCAGCGCTACGTCTCCCTCCTCAACGGCAGCATCACCGACGGAGCCATCGTCGTCACACCAGCTGCGACGAGCTTCTCCACCGCGGCCCCTCTCGTGGCCGTCGATCCGAACAACGAATGCCCCAATTGCACCACGGTGATCGCCACCAACGTCACGGGCGCGACCGAAGCGATGAGCTACCTCATCGGCCTGGGCCACCGGCGCATCGGATTCATCGGCGGCAGGCTCGACCTGCGCTGCGCCCGGCAGCGCCTCGAGGGCTACCGCGCCGCGCTCGCCGGCGCGGGATTGGCAGGTGATCCCGCCCTGATCACGACGGGCGACTTCACACGCGCGTCGGGCCGGGACTGCGCCCGGCAACTCCTCGCGCTGGCCGAGCCGCCCACGGCGATCTTTGCGGCCAACGATCAGTCGGCCTTCGGTGCGATCGACGCGGCCATCGCAGTGGGCCGGCGCGTGCCGGACGACCTCTCGGTCGTGGGCTTCGACAACATCAGCGAATCCGGCTACTGCACTCCGCCGCTCACCACCATCGACCAGTTCATCGAGCGGATGGGTTACGTGGCCACGCAACTGCTGATCGGCCTGATCCAGGGGCAGTCGACTCCCGGCGCCCTGCATGAGATGCCGACACAACTGATCGAGCGCGCATCGTGCCGGCACTGGAACGCCTAGCCGCTGCCGGTCTCTTTTTTGCACGTTTCGGTATCGTTGCCGGTAATGATACCGGGCAGGCAGCCATGCCGGACAGATAGGAGGGAACAGGACTCTTTCAGTCTCGCCGAATATCCCAACCGGTCAAGATACGCTTCACAAAAGGAGAGGAAAATGAAGAAGCTATTCGCATTGCTGGCCGTCCTGTTGTTGTTGACCTCCTGTGCCCCCGTCGCTCCCCAGGTGGTCGAGGTCACGCGGGTGGTCGTCGAGACCCAGGTTGTCGAAGGCAAACCGATCGAAGTCACACGCGTTGTGCAAGAGCAGGTTACCAAGGAGGTCGTCGTCACGGCCACACCGGAACCGGTCGTCAAGAAAGAAGCGCCCGCGGTGCTGGGCGCCCTGCCGAGAAGCGAGACGTTCATTGCCGGCATCCTCACCGGGCACCTCGGCACGCCGGGCAACTTCAACGAATGGGTTGGCTGGAAGTCGCGCGACCGCGGCATGCAGAACCTGGCCAACGAGCCTCTCTGGTCGGTCGATTTCGCCACCGGCGAGATCGTCAATGCGCTGGCGTCGGGCGATCCGGTCTACAACGATGACTTCACCGAAGTGACCTTCCCGCTGCGCCAGGGTGTAGCGTGGGACGACGGCCAACCCTTCAGCTCGGCCGACGTGGTCTTCACCATCGAGATGCTGCAGTCACGGCCGGAGTTCAATGCGCACAACTTCATGGTCGATAACGTCGAGTCGGTCACCGCGCCCGACGACCACACGGTTATCTTCAAGCTGAAGCAGGCGAACTCCCGGTTCCACACCAACTTCCTCGATCGCTGGGGCTGCACCTGGATCATGCCGAAGCACATCTTCGAGAAGCAGGCGGACCCCGTGACGTTCGAGTTCAATCCCTTCGTCGGCACCGGGCCCTACAAGCTGCACAGCTTCGATCCGAACGGATACTGGACCATCTGGGAGAAGCGGGCCGACTGGGACAAGAGCCCCACCGGCATCCTGTACGGCGAACCCAAGCCGAAGTACATCGTCTTCCAGGCATTCGCCAATGAGGGCGCCAAGATCCTGGCCCAGCTGACCCACCAGCTGGATGCGGTCGATCTGTCGGCAGAGGGTTTGAAGGCGGCCCTGGCCCAGGGCGACACCATCCGGGCCTACCAGCCCACCTTCCCGTGGGTCGTGAACAACGACCCCGCGCTGACCGGCATCACCTTCAACGTGGCTAAGGCGCCGTATGACAACGTGGACGTCCGCTGGGCGCTCCTGCTGGCCATCGATATCGTCGAGTACTCGGGCCAGGCCGTCGACGGCACCGGGACACTGAGCCCGGTCCACATCCCGTCCCTCGGCTCCTACCCCAAGGACTACATCGAACCGATGCAGGACTGGCTGAAGGAGTTCACGCTGGATCTCGGCAACGGCGAGAGCTTCCAGCCGTACGATCCGGAGGCGCCGCAACGGCTGCTCGCCTACGTGAAGGACCGCGGCTACGTCGTCTCGGAGGACCCGGCCGATGTGGCCCAGACCTTCGGTCTCGGCTGGTACAAGTTCGCGCCCGAGGCGGCCACCAAGCTGCTCGAGAAGAACGGCTTCACAAAGAACGCGGACGGCAAGTGGCTGCTCCCCGATGGCACGCCGTGGCACATCGATGTGATCAGCCGCTCGGACATGTCGCACCTGGAGTACAAGAACGCGGCCGCCGTCGTGCAGCAGTGGAAGAAGTTCGGCATCGACGCGGTGCAGATCCCAACGGACCAGAGCTCGACGATCACCCAGAACGGCGAATACGATGCCTCCGGCCAGTGGCCGGCCCAGGAGCCGTGGGGCGCGGGCGTGGACCTCTACCGGGTGCTGGACTACTACAACTCCGAGTATATCGAGCCCATCGGGTCGCTGACCAAGGCCCATACGTCCCGCTGGTCGTCGCCCAGGATGGACGATGTGATCAAGCGACTTCGCGAGACCGATCCGGCTGACGCCGAAGCGGTCAAGGCACTCGGCATCGAGGGCCTGAAGATCGCCGTCGAGGAGCTGCCGAGCATCCCGACCTTCGGCTACATCGGCTTTGTCGCATGGGATCAGCAATACTGGACCAACTGGCCAGGGTCGGAGAACCCCTACAATGCGCCTTACTCGCATTGGGGCTCCTTCAAGTACATGACCCCCTTCCTGGAGCCGACGGGCAACTAGACACGTCGCTCACAGGTCGAACCAGTCTCCCGGGCGGGCGTCTCAGCGCCCGCCCGGGGCGCCGGGCGGCGAATGCCCAACCAGATGGAGCACCCAAGATGGCGTTCATCAGGCGATACCTCATTCCCAGGCTCATCCAGTACTTCCTGGTCATCTTCGTCGGCATCACGGCCGTATTCTTCATTCCGCGCCTGTCGCCGTCCGATCCGGTGCAACGCACGATCGCCCAACTCAGGTCCATGGGCTCATACCTGGATCCCGCGTCCGTCGACCGGATGGTCGCGGACCTGACCGAGATGTACGGGCTCGAGGGATCGATGATCGATCAGTACGGCGCGTTCTGGGCGCGCCTGTTCCGCGGCGACTTCGGGGTGTCTTTCTTCCAGTTCCCCACGCCGGTGCTCCAGCTGATCAAGGTCGCGCTGCCCTGGACCGCAACCATGCTGATCACGACGACGCTGATCTCCTGGGTCGTCGGAAACATCGTCGGCGGGCTCGCGGGCTACTACTCCCGGACGCGCTGGTCCAAAATCCTCGATGCGATCGCCATGGTGATCCGGCCGCTGCCTTATTACATTTTCTCTTTTGCCCTGCTCGTATTGCTCGCCTACGTGGTCCGGCTGTTTCCCGTGGCGGGCGGTGTCTCCATCGGCCGGACCCCCTCTCTCACCTGGGACTACATCCGGGACGTCCTCAGGCACGCGTTTCTGCCGGCCTTCTCGCTCACCCTGCTGGGTGGCGCAGTCTGGTTCCAGACGATGAAGCTGATCGTACAGAACGTGAATGCCGAGGACTTCGTGCAGTATGCCAAGCTGGGCGGCATCCGGGAGAACCGCATCGTACCCAGGTACGTGATCCGGAATGCGATGCTGCCCCAGGTGACGAGCCTGGCGCTGGCGCTCGGCCAGATCTTCAGCGGCGCACTGATCACGGAGATCGTCTTCTCCTACCCCGGGCTGGGGACGCTGCTCTACAACGCGATCACCACGGGGGACTATAACCTGATCATGGGCATCACGCTCCTGTCGATCGTGGCCATCACCACGGCGATCCTGATCATCGACCTGCTCTATCCCCTCCTGGACCCGCGGGTCAGGTACACCTAAGGAGCTCAGAGACCGTGAAAGCCATCAGAGATCTCTTCAGGGATTACCGGTTCACGCTGAGCTTCGTGGTGCTGTGTGCGTTGCTCATCCTGGCCCTGGCGTCGATCTTCGCGCCAGACGATCCGACCCTCTGGGGGACGGTGCCCAGGGACCTGAAGCCATCGCGCGCGTACCCGCTGGGAACCAACTCCAAGGGGCAGGACATCTTGTGGCAGGCGACCTTCGCGGTGCGCAACTCGCTCATCATTTCGGTGATCGCAGGGGTTGTCTCGCGGATCATCGCGGTCCTCATCGGCATGATCGCGGGCTACAAGGGCGGCATGACCGACCGGGTCCTCATGTTCTTCTGCGACAGCCTGCTGGTGATCCCGCTCTTTCTCATCATCGTGATGCTGGCCATGCTGGTGCGCGACCGGATGAACCTGGTGAACCTGGGGCTCCTGCTGGCCTTCTTCGGGTGGGCCTGGGATGCACGCGTCATCCGGTCGCAGATCCTGAGCCTGCGCGAGCGGGAGTTCACCCAGACGGCGGTGCTCTCGGGCACGGGCACGCTGCACCTCGTACTGAAGGAGTACCTGCCGTTCGCGACGCCGCTGGTGTTCTCGACCCTGATCAACAACATGGCCTGGGCCATCGGGATGGAGATCACCCTGGCCATCCTCGGCCTCGTGAACATGGACATTCCGACGTTAGGCACGATGCTGCAATGGGCGATCACCTACCAGGCGATGCTCCTCGGCTACTGGTCGTGGCTCCTGACCCCCATCGTCCTGGCCATACTGCTCTTCGTTGCCCTGTACTGGCTGTCGACCAGCATCAGCGAATACCTGGATCCGCGGACGCGTGTCCAGCGCGTGGGAGTCTAAGGAAGGCGCCATGGAGACGATACTGAGGACGCAGGATCTCAAGGCCTTCTACGTGCTCGACATGCAGGGGACTCAGAAGGTGGTGAAGGCGGTTAACGGCGTCGACCTGGACATCCGCGGGAACGAGGTCTACGGGATTGCCGGCGAGAGCGGATGCGGCAAGACGACCCTGCTGAAGGCCCTTTATGGCGCCATCGAGCCGCCCTTGCGGCTGATGGGTGGGTCGGTCCTCTACCATACGCCGGAGGGCGAGCTGGACGTATACGCCCTCAGCACGGAGGAGAAGCGCAGGCTCCGCTGGGAGTTCATCTCCTACGTGCCACAGGGAGCCATGAGCGTCTTCAATCCCGTTCTCAAGCTCAAGGAGACCTATCGGGACTTCGTCTCCAGCCACCTGAGCGTCAAGACGAGAGACCAGGCGCTCGAGATTGCCAGGGAACACATCGTGGAGCTGGGGCTGCCGCTGGAGATCCTGGAGGCCTATCCGCACCAGCTGTCCGGCGGCATGCGGCAGCGGGTCACGATCGCGCTGGCCGCGCTCCTCAAGCCCGGCATCATCATCGCGGATGAGCCCACTACGGCGTTGGACGTCGTGGTGCAACGCGGCGTCGTGCAACTCCTGAAGGCCATCCAGGCGCGGCTGGCCAACACGATCGTCCTGGTGACGCACGACATGGGCGTCCAGGCCAACCTGGCCGACCGGGTGGGCATCATGTACGCGGGCAAGATCGTCGAAGAGGCGA
>CAZMIS010000209.1:0-7732 GCA_964566325.1 uncultured Anaerolineales bacterium | reverse complement strand
GCTCGCCATGGAGGCCCTGGCGGGCCAGGGCGCTTGCCAGGTTGGCTGCAGCCAGCGGCTTGGCCAGGATGTCCAGCGCCAGCGCTGCCCCGCGATCCTCTTCCTCCATCAGCTTGTAGAAGATCACCGGGATATCTTGCGTGGCCGGGTCGCGCTGAAGCAGCTGCATCAGCGTCCAACCCCGTTCGGCATCCGGCTCGAAATCGAGCAGGATGGCCGCAGGCGGGGCAGCGATGATCTGGCCGAGCCAGTTGGGGTGGGCGGCCACTGCCCTGCTCTCGACGATGAAGCCGCGGGCCGCCAACCGGCGCGTCAGGCTATCTCCGGCGCCCTCGTGCTCGGTCAACACCAAGACCGTCTCCGACCGGTCACCGCCGCCGGACGACTCGCAGGCAGCCCCTTTCAGGATGGGGAGGGTGAAGTAGAAGGTGGAGCCGGCGCCATCGGAGCCGGTGGAGAGGACGCCGAGAGTGCCGCCGTGGAGCTCGATCAGGCGCCGGCTGATGGCCAGGCCCAGACCGATGCCGCCGTAGCCGCGCCGCGCGGTGCGCTCCGACTGGCGGAATTCGTCGAACACAAACTCCTGTTCGGCGGGCGGAATGCCCATGCCGCTGTCGGTCACCGCGACCACGACCTGCTGTTTGCTGGCCTCAGCCCACAGGCGAACGTGGCCCTGCTCGGTGAACTTGACGGCATTGCTGACCAGGTTGAGAACGACCTGGTGCAGCCGCGTCCGATCGCCCCACACGACCGGCAGATCGGCGGGGATGTCGCTTTCCCAGGAAAGGGACTTCTCTGTCGCCATGGCCTCCCCGAGCACCGTGACCTGGGCCAGCATCTCGCCCAGGTGGAGCGGCTCGCGGATGAGCCGCAATTCGCCGGCCTGGCTGCTGGCCAGGTCGAGCACGTCGCTGATCAGGCGGGCCAGGTGTTGGGCGCTGGTGCGGATGCTGCGCAGATCACGTTGGTAGGGGGCCGGCAGGCTGGCCTGGCGGTCGGGACGTTCCCGCAACAGCATCTCGATCGTGCCGGTGATCAGGCTGAGAGGCGTGCGTAACTCGTGGCTCACGGTGGAGAGGAAGCGGCTCTTGAGTTGGTTGGCCTCTTCGGCCAGGCGCCGGCCTTCCTCCGCGACACTGCGCGCCTGCTGGGCCTGCCCATACAGCTCAGAACGTTTGAGGGCGCCGGCGATCTGCTCGCGCAGGATCTCGCACTCCTCCTCCAGGTGCGGATCCGCCTCAAAGACCGCGAAGCCGATCTGCTCGTCGCGATAATAGAGCGGCTCCACCAGCAGGTCGCAGCGCCGCTCTGCCGGCAGATCGACCGGCATCAGTTGGCGCGCCGGGAAGGTCCGCCCCTCGATCTGGGGCGTCAGCGGGCCGTCTTCGTCGCAGCTCATGATCAGGCGGGCGCTGATAGCCCCGGCTGCCGGCTTCTCGTAGAGCGCGAGGTGTGCCTGGCGGATGCCCAGCCTGGGGATGGCCTGGACGATGGCCTGCTCGATATCCGCAAGGCTGACCGCGTTCCCCAGCGCCTGCCCGATGCCGGCCATGATGCGCGCCTCTTCCTGGGCCCGGAGCGCCTGATAGGCCTGGGCCCGCTGTCCCGTTTCGCTGAGCATGACGCGCGCTTGCTGCAACAGGTTTTCTGCCCGCAACCCGGCCGACCGATCGCGCAGATAGGGCAGCGACTCGCGACGCAGGGTCGAGATGACACTGTGCCAGCGCGAGACGCTGCCTTCCGTGTCTTCTGTTTCCTGCAGAATCTCAGCCAGTGCAGGGAGGAAGCTTCCGCTGGCGCGGCCGGCCGTTTCTTCGACGAAGACGTCCCACAACCTCTCGAGCTGGGAGGCGGGCGCCGCCTCCATCATCAGTTCCCAGCACTCGGCCATGTCAGCCAGGATGGCGCCCCTTCGCGCAACGAGCCCCCCGGCCAGGGGACGGTCGTGCGTATGTGGCGGCATCTCGGCCGCCTCGCTCACCAGAGGATCGGGGCAGCCGCACGATTGGCGCACCAACAGCCGCGATGTCAGCAATACGCGCTCGGGCACCGGCTTGCCTTGGAGCAGTGCCAACAGCATCTCCGTAGCTCGCCGCGCCATCTCATAGCTGCGAAAGGTGGCAGTCGTCAGTGGCGGCGTCACGAATCGGCCCTGGGGCTCGTCATTGAGGCCCGCCACCGCGATGTCGCCGGGGATGCGCAGCCCGCGGCGCTGGAGCGCCTTCATTGCGCTGAGCGCCATGTTGTCGGCGGCCGCAACCAGGGCATCGAACTGGACCCCCCGAACATCCAACAGCTCGCGGATCGCAGCCGTCCCGGCGCTATCCCTGAAATTGCCTTCGACGACGAGGGCGGGGTCGAGCGGAATGTCGTGTTCGGCCAGCACATGGAGGTAGGCCTGGTAGCGCTGCTCGGCCTCGGGCTGCGGCTGGGGTCCGCGGATAAACGCGATGCGCGTCAGGTCGTGGAACTCCACCAGGTGGGTGATGACGTCGTGCATGCCCTGGTAGTTGTCAAGCATGACGCCCGGAATCCCTTCCACGGGCGGGTGCCCGATGGTGACCATCGGGAGCGGCAGATAGCGCCGGCAGAAGTCGGTGATCACCGGCAGATCGACCCGGTGGCAGAGTGCGCCCGACCAGATCACCAGTCCGTCGACGTTCTCCGGGCCGGCCAGCTCATAGACGATGTTGGATTGTGCTTCGAAGCCGTGAGGCGACCGGAGGGGTTTGCCTGGAAAAGAGATGACATGTGCGTCGTGCTCACGCGCCGCGCTCTGCACCCCCTCCCAGACGGCCTGGCTGTTGGGGTCTCCCGCGCCGTGCGTCAGCAGACCGATCGTGGGGCGTGCCCGGCGAGGCCGCGGCGCCTCACCCGGAGACGTGTGGAGCATAACCGATCACCTCGCAGCGCATTATAGCACGGAGCGGGGACAGCCGCTCGCTCACTGCGACAGGGCCCAATCGTGCCAGAACAGCGCGGCCAGGTAGTCGTACGCCGCATCCGATCCGACGACCAGTGCGACCTCGCGGTTGAGCTTGGCGGACACCTCGCCGCCGTTAGGGCTGCCCGCCATCACCCACCCTCGGCCGCCGATGCGCGCCACCACCATCTTGTTGTGCAGCCCGAGGCCGGCGGGGTTGCCGCGGCGCACGGCCAGGTCCAGCCCTTCGGCGCGCGCGATGCTGGTCAGATACTCCGCGGTGCGCAGGTTGCTGCGGGAGCTGACCAGGTCGTCGTAGTAGGCATCGAGGAGGAGGCGCACCTGCGCGCCGCGCCGCGCTGCATCCAGGTAAGCCTCGAGCCGCGGGTTCGGATCGTCGGCTACGTTGCTGCTGGAGGGCCCCCAGAACGCCGGCTCGTCCAGTTGCTCGATCAGTATCCGATCACCCGCCCCGGCGCGACTGACGAGCCCGAGCAGGCAGTCGCGCGTGCGCAGGCTGTGCTCGGGCGATTGGCACACCTCGAAGGAGAAGCGCCCCTGGACCGTCAGCGGCCCGCGGAACTGCACGGCGTAGCCCGTGCCGCCGCTGTCGAGGATCGGCGCGAAGTCGGGGGGCGGCGCACCGAGGACGGCGTCATTTGAGTCGTACGGCCAGATGTCACGGTGACTCGTGTCCATGTCCGCGGCCATGATCTCCCGCACGCGCGCCACGACGACCGGCGCATCGGTGACGAGCATCACCCCTCGACGGCCCAGCGTGCCGTCCGCCTTGTCGTCGTGGGGAAAAGACTCCGGGCTGGGGTTCTCGCTGCCGATGATCGCCAGCCGGTCGTCGAGCAGCCACAGCTTGGCGTGCTGATAGAGGTACCGGTCGTGAATGCCGGCGCTGCTGTTCCCGCGCATGTAGCTCACCTGCGCGCCGGCCTCGTGCAGGCGTTGCACCAGCCAACGCTGCTGGTCGGTGACACCGCCCGGCGGCCCGCCCTCCAGCAGCAACGTGACCGCCACGCCGGCGCGGGCGCGCTCGACGAGCGTCTCGCCCAGCGCAGGACTCTCGAGGGTGTAACCTTCCAGCACGATGCTGCGCGCGGCCGCCATCAGGTGGGCCCGCAACGCGTCGAAGGAATGGTCGGGCGCGACGATCACCTGCAGCGTTGCGTCGCTGGCGCCGGTCGCCGGGAAGAAGAAACGGTCGGTTGCCCAGCCCCCATACTGCACCCGGCGGCCCAGGGTGAGGTCGTGCAGATCAGAGGCCCAGTCGGCTACCGTGTCGGTGTCCGGCACGATCCATCCCGTGAACTCGTCGCGCTTGCGGTGCAGGATCTGCCCGAATTCGTGAAACGCAGAGGTGGGGGTGTAGGGTTCGACGGAGGCGCCCTGCCAGCCCGGACCCACCGCACTGCCCCCCTTGTACACGACCACGTCGCTCAGCCGGCCATCGGGACGGCGCAGCTCGACCCGTCCGCCCGCGTTGCCCAGCTGCAATGCAGTGCCGGAGAGGTTCGGCACGGCAGGATCGGTATCCGCGCCGTACTCGCAGGCGGGCGGACGGCCGAACGTCTGCCGGAAGGCCGCGGCCTCGCGTGCACACCACAGCGAGGCGCCGGCGGGCAACGCCAGCCCGGCGGGGAAGGTGATCGTCCGCGTGCCGTTGGTGACCCGCCAACCTTCGAGCGGGATCGCAAACGCGGCCGGATTATGGATCTCGAACCCCTCGTCGGCCTCGCCGCTGACCACCCCGTCGTAGAGCAGCGCTGAGATCAGCAGGTCGTTCGAGCGTGGGGCAGCCACCAGCGGCAGATGGAGCGCGTGGGGGATCGGGCTCTCGCCTGCCACGGCGCAGGGCCATAGCAACGCAGCCAACGCAAGGGCCAGGGCAGCGATGCAGCAGCGGCCCGGCAGCCCTCCCGCAGGAAGAACGGCGTGCCGGGCGGGGGCGAGCCGGCGGGTCATTGGCGGCCTCCGCAGCGTGATGCCCCGAGTATAGCACGTTCGGGGCCGGATTTCTGCGGGCTTCTTATAGGCTACATGATGGCCATCATGGCGCCAGCATTGCTGGTAGTTATAATGTTACCTCGATCATCGGCAGCGCCGGCCGTGCGATGATCGTATCTTCGTCCCGAGGCCTCATTGTGATCAGCCTTCACGAGCTCAACGTCTTCATCGAAGCTGCACTCGCGCAGAATTTCTCGGTCGCCGCGCGGCGCCTCTACCTCAGCCAGCCCGCGGTCAGCCTCCACATCAGCAATCTCGAGAAGCAATTGGGGCTGGAGCTGTTTCGCCGCAACGGCCGCAGCATCCAGCTGAGCGAGGCGGGGCGCATCCTGCTGCCGATGGCCCAGGACGCGCTGCGTCACTCCCGCCACATCGAGGAGACGATGTGTGGCCTGAAGGGGGTGCTCATCGGCGACCTGGCGATCGCGTGCAGCACAACGGTGGGCAAGTACATCCTGCCGCGGCTGGTGGCGGGCTTTCGTCGCTGCCACCCGCACGTGCGGGTGACGATCAACGTCATGCCGCGGCGCACCGCGATCGAGTGGCTCCAGGGTGGGCGGGCCGAGGTGGCGCTCGTGTCTGCGAAGGTGCACAGCGCAGATCTGTCCTGCCATCCATTCGCGGATGACCGTGTCATCCTGATCGTGCCGGCGGATCATCCCTGGGCCGACGGCCGCACCGTGCAGCCCGCTGACCTGCTCACCCAGCCATTTATCGCGCGCGAGACAGCCGCAGGCGCGTACGAGGCGCTGGCTGAAGGGCTGGCCGCACACGATCTGAGAATCGATCAGTTGGAGACGGTGCTGACGCTGGCGAACGCCGAGGCGATCGAGATGTCGGTGGAGGCGGGAATCGGGGTGGCGTTCGTGTCGCGGTTGGCGGCAGAGCGTGGGCTGGCCCTTGGCAAGGTGGTGGAGGTGCCCGTCGCCGGGCTTGACATGACGCGGGAGATCTACATCGTGCGCCATCAGCACCGCAGCACTTCGCCGCTGCACAAGGCCTTCTGGGAGTTTGCGCTGTCGGAGGAGAATGAGGCCGTGCGCTCGTTGGGCGCCTGACTCAGCCCGCCGGTCGTGTAATCGAAGAGCGAGGAGGCCCAGGCCCCCTCGCTCTTCTCTGTCCGTTACTGGCCCACCTTGGCGGGCAACTTGGTCGGAATCACAACCTGGTTCGCCTCAACCTCGTAGGGCAACAGGTCAGCCTCGCTCAAGAATATCTCCGCGTTTCCGTGACACGAATCGCAGGTCTCCGTCTGCGGGGTGTTGCGCTGGATGTTGTGCGGCGTGGCGTACTTCCACGTCGGCAGCGCATCGAAGTTAGTGAGGATATCCTCGCCATAGAACGCGAAGTTCTCGGGGTCGATGGGGGCGTGGCGCAACACCACGTAGTCCCACGGCCGGTCTTCACTCTTCTTCGGGTTCAGGCCGATCTTGAAGTCCATGACGGAAGGCTCGATCTTGAAGAACGGCGTGCCTTCCTCCGACTTCTGCACGTGGCAGCTGTAGCAGCTCTTGTTCGCCACGCTGTGGCAGACCTGGCAGGCCAGCTTTTCGCCGTGCAGATTGTGCTGCATGATCGAGCCCTTGCCCGCGGCGGCGTCGGGGTGGCAATCCAGGCATGCCGGGGTCGGCGCGCCGTCGTAGCGCTCGGTCTTCTCGCTGGGTGTGCCTTCTGCCGTCATGCCATGCAGCGCCTCGCCGGTGTGGCACTTGAAGCAGGCCATGCCCGCCTTCGTCCAGTGGACGTCAGCCGGGAAGCCCTCGTTCAGGCCGGTGTACTCCGCGTTGATGCGCGAGCCGTGGCAGCCGGTGCACGTGCGGGTGAACGCCTGGATGCTCTTGAACTGGTGGCCGCTGATCAGGCCGCCGCCCACGCTGGTGGGCTGGCTGACGTGGCACTGGCCGCACGTGGTATGGCAGGAAGAGCAGTGATTGAGCTTGGCTTCTTCCCACGCGGCGTGTGATTCGGGGGCGTCGCCCAGGCGCTGGCCGATGATGGTCTCGTAGCCGTGGCTGTCGAAGTGGAGGCTGTTCACCTGCGCAGCCGCGATCTCGGCATGACACGAGCCACAGGTTGCCTCGACCAGTTCTTTGGTGCTGGTCGGGTCGGTGATGACGCCCTCGTGTGCGAGGGCCATATCGTCCGTGCCGCCCTGGCCGCCGTGGCACTGGATGCAGTTGGCGACCTTCGCGTGCGGGTCGGCTTCGACGTACTTCTTCGCGTCGACAAGAACCTTCTGCCATGCCTCCAACGGAGGCACTTCGCCACCTCACCCTTCGCCTTCGGAGAGGGCCTCCGCAACTTCCTCTTCGACGGCGAGTTCCTGGAGGGCGACCTCATCGGTGTGGCAGGTGACGCAGTTCGTGGCATCGGCGACGGCGACGACCGTGGGTGCTTCGGTAGCCGTGGCGGTGGGCTCGGCCGTTTCGGTCGGGGCCAGCGTCGCGGTCGGCGGGACAGCTGTGTTGGTCGGTGCAGTGGTGGGTGGGGCCGCGGTGTTGGTGGGCGCCGCTGCCGCCTCGGTGGCCGGGGCCTGGGCCACTTGCGTCGGCGCAGGGGCTGCACCGCCGCAGGCAGAGAGGACCAGGAGTCCGATCAACAGAACGCCGAGGACCGCCACTGCCCGCATCCGTGAAGTGGGTGAAAGGGACATTCCGGTTCCTCCTATCGGTAAGTCAATTCCCCGGCCCTGGTTCTTCGCGAAGAACCAGGGCCGGGGATCAGGTACATCGGCGGCCGGCGCCGGTTAGCGGCGGCGCAGCGCCAGGCCCGCGCCGGTGAGGCCGAGGCCGG
>CAZMIS010000208.1:0-7756 GCA_964566325.1 uncultured Anaerolineales bacterium | reverse complement strand
TGACCTTCTCAGCCGGCGTCCTGACCGGCACTCCCGGTCCGGCAGTCTGCCGGTTCACCGTCTGCGCGCGGTCGCCCCTCACCGGCACCGCAGGCAAGTCCGAGGCGAGTGGATGGTGGGGCCCGGAACTGAAGCGCGCTGGCTGGGACGCCGTGGTGATTCGCGGTCGCGCAGCCGCGCCGGTTTACCTGTGGATCGAAGACGACCAGGTGGAGATCCGGCCCGCCGGCCACCTGTGGGGCAAGAGCACCGGGGAGGTCCAACACCTGATCAGGCAGGAGTTGGGTTCCGAGGGCATCCGCGTCGCGCAGATCGGACCGGCGGGCGAAAACCGGGTGCTCTACGCCAATATCGTCAATGAGCTGGCCCATTTCAACGGTCGAAACGGCCTGGGCGCCGTGATGGGATCAAAGAATCTGCGCGCGATCGCGGTCCGCGGCACCCATAAGGTCCCGGTCCATGACAGCAAGCGCGTGGCGGAGACGGCGCGCTGGGTCGCGTCGAACATGAAGGACCATCCGCAGGCCTCGGCCCTGCACGACCTCGGCACACCCGGCGGCATCGTTCCCGTCAACAGCGCCGGTGCGCTGCCCACCAACAACTGGACGACCGGGACCTTCCCCGGGGCTCAGCACATCAGCGGCCAGGCCATGAACGAGACGATCCTGACCGATCGCGGGGGCTGCTACGCGTGCCCGATTCGCTGCAAGCGGGTGGTCGAGGTGCACAACGACCGCTTCGACGTCGATCCGAAGTACGGGGGGCCCGAGTACGAAACCCTGGGCGCGCTGGGATCGAACCTGGGCCTGGATGACCTCGAGCTGGTGGCGAAGGCCAACGAAGTCTGCAACGCATTGGGCCTTGACACCATATCCGCGGGCATGACCATCTCGTTTGCCATGGATTGCTTCGAGCGCGGTCTGCTCAATGAAGCCGATACCGGCGGGCTCACCTTGCGCTTCGGCAAGGGGGAGGTGCTGCTGCCGCTGCTTGAGGCCATCGCGCAGCGAGAGGGGTTCGGCGACCTGCTGGCGGAAGGCTCGGTGCGCGCCGCCGAGCGGATTGGCCAGGGCTCGGCGAGCCTTCTGCGCGCATCCAAGGGCCAGGAAGTGCCCATGCACGATCCGCGCGTCAAGACCGGCCTCGGGCTGCAGTACGCCCTCTCCAGTCATGGCGCGGATCACTGGGTGGCGCAGCACGATCCGCTGTACGCACAGGCCGGGTCGCCGGGCCTCGTGGGACTCGGCCCCGTCGGAATTCGCGAGCCGGTCCCGGTGCTGGACCTCGGTCCCGAAAAGGTGCGCTCCTTCTATTACACGCACCTGCTGACGTCGGCTTACGACCTGCTTGGCATGTGCGTCTTCGGCGCAGTTGCGCGCAGCATCCTGCCGATCGACCGCCTTCTGGATCTGGTCAACGCAGCCACTGGCTGGAACGTGGAGCTCTGGGAGATGATGAAGGCCGGGGAGCGACTGAGCAACATGATGCGGGTGTTCAACCAGAGAGAGGGCTTCACGCGCGCGGCCGACACCATGCCTGAACTCTTCTACACGCCTTTTGTCGGCGGACCGCTGGACGGCAAGGGCGCGATCGACCGCGACCGCTTTGACCAGGCCCTGGCGCTATATTACGATATGGCGGGCTGGACGGGTCCCGGCGCCAACCCGAGCGCGGGCAAGCTGGCCGAGCTGGGCCTCTCCTGGGCGGCGAGCGATGCGGGAGGAGCACAGGCACGATGAATCGTAGAGAAGCCTTCGCTGCAACGGTGAGCCACCGCGAGCCTGAGCGCGTGCTGGTGGACTATGGCAAGCACATCGGCTCGTTCCATCGGCTGGCGTACGACCGCCTGCGGGCGCACGCGCCGGATCTCGGGCTACCAGAGGGGCCACAGGTGCTCGATCGCATGGCGCAGAACGTGGTCCTGCCCGAAGTGTTGTGCGAGCGGCTGGGGCTCGATTTCCGGTGGCTGGTTCCCCACTGGGTCGGCGTTCGGGACGTCGAGATCGACGGCGAACCGGGCTACGTGGACATGTGGCACACGCCGCACAAGTGGACGGACGTCGGCAGTTACTTCGCGATCGCAGGACAGCCGCTGGGAAGCGAGGCGCTGACGGAGGCCGACATCGCCGCTTTCGATTGGCCCGACCCGGATCAGCCGGCCATGTTTGACGGCCTGGCCGAGCAGGCCCGTTATTGGACCGAGCGGACCGACTATGTCGTGGGCGCGGACGGCATCAAGGCCGGCATCCTGCAGACCGGATCACAATTGCGCGGCTATGACAAGCTCTTTACCGATTTCGCGCTCAACCCCGCGTTGGCCCATGCACTCCTGAGCCGCCTCTCTGCAGTGATGAACGAGATGTACCGCCGCTACATGGCAGTTGTAGGCCGGTACGTCCAGGTCGTCGTCATCACCGATGACCAGGGCACCCAGAAATCGCTCATGGTATCGCCCCGCATGTTCCGGACCTTCATCAAGCCCTACCTCAAGTCGCTGATCGAGACGATCAAGGCCGCGGCCGATGTCAAGGTGCTGATGCACTGCGACGGGGCCATCGTTCCGATCCTGCCGGACCTGATCGAGATCGGGGTGGACATCGTCAACCCGGTCCAGACCGTCGTCGTCGGGCTGGAAGACACGTATGCACTCAAAGAGCAGTTCGGGGACCGCATCACCTTTCATGGCGGGCTCGACGTGCAGCAGGTCGTCCCAAATGCCACGCCGGACGGGCTGCGGCACGAGGTGGCGCGCAGGCTGTACGACCTGGGCCGCGGCGGAGGCTACATCCTGGCGCCTTGCCACAACATCAGCTTCGATGTGCCGCCGGCTAACGTGTTGGCGCTGTTTGACGCAGCACGCGAACTGGGACAATATCCTCTGCAGTTGGCCAAATGAAGAAAGGACGCTCGCAGATGCGCACTTTTGATAACACCGTCAAGCGCAGGCTTCGTGAAGGTAAGAAGGTGGTGGGGGCGTGGTGCCAGATCGCCAGCCCGATCACGGCCGAGATCCTGGCTGAGGCCGGGTTCGACGTGGTGATGATCGACCTGGAGCACGGCCCCGGCGATATTCTGACGTTGGTCGCCCAGATCCAGGCGATGAAGGGCAACCCGGCGCTGCCGTTCGTGCGGGCGCCCTGGAACGACTTCGTGGCGATCAAGCGCATCCTGGACGCGGGCGTCTACGGCGTGCTGGTTCCCTACGTCAACACCCGGGCCGAGGCCGAGGCCGCGGTGCGCGCATGCAAGTATCCGCCGGACGGGATGCGCGGCATCGCGGGCAGCCCGCGCGCAGCCGGTTATGGCCAGAACAGCATGGCTTATCTGAAACGTGCCAATGAAGAGGTGCTGGTCATGACTGCGGTGGAGACGCCGGAAGCCGTGGCCAACCTGGATGATATGCTGACCGTGCCGGGACTTGACGGCATCTTCATCGGGCCGATGGATCTGTCGACCTCCATGGGATACTTAGCGGACGCCAGCCAGCCCGCGGTTCAGGCGACTATCGCAACCATCGAGGCTAAGGTGCACGCTGCGGGCAAGTTCCTCGCTACGGTGGCGGGCAATTGGGCGCAGGCGCAGAAGCTGTACGAGCGGGGCTACGGCCTGCTGCTCGTGATGGCCGACGGGACGGCGCTGGCCGGCCTGGCCGGCGAGCGGGTCGCCCAGTTCCGCAGCGCTTTCCCCGACGGGTGAGGCCGGCCATGGCAGGTGACACAATTCGGTTGGACGTGCGGGATGCGCGCCTGACGACGATCTTCGCGGCAGATGCCCTGCTCGAGCCTCTGGCAACCGGATACCAGTTTCTCGAAGGCCCGGTGTGGCTGGCGGCCCAGCGCGCCTTGATCTTCAGTGACATTCCGGGGGACACGCTGTACCGCTGGGACGAGGCCACCGGCGTGGCCACCTACCGGCAGCCCAGTCACAAGGCCAACGGCAACACGTGCGACCAACTGGGCCGCATCCTGACCTGCGAGCACGCGACGGGGCGGGTGGTGCGCCAGGAACGGGATGGCCGCCTGACCGTACTGGCCTCGCATTACGACGGCCTTGAGCTGAACAGCCCCAACGACATCATCGTGCGCAGCGACGGCGCCATTTACTTCACAGATCCCAATTTCGGGCGCCGGCCCACGCGCGTCGGCGTCCCGCGGCCGCAGCTGCAGCCGTGCCAGGGCGTCTATCGCCTTGACGGGGAGACGGGCGACCTGAGGCGCGTTGCCGATGACTTCGAACAGCCCAACGGCCTGTGCTTCGCGCCGGACGAGCAGCGTCTATTCGTCAACGATTCCCCGCGCGGGCATATCCGCGTCTTTAATGTCCTGGATGAGGGTGACCTGACGGGAGGCGAGGTGTGGGCCGAGGTGCGCGGGGAGGGGCCTGGCGTGCCGGATGGGATGAAGTTCGACGCCGCAGGGAACCTCTACTGCGCCGGGCCGGGCGGCATCTACGTCTTTGACGAGGCAGGGGCCTGCCTGGGCTCACTTCGCATTCCCGAGCAAGCGGCCAACTTCTGCTGGGGCGGCGACGACCTGTGCGACCTGTTCGTTTGCGCCTCCACAACGGTGTACCGGGTGCGCGTGCAGTCGCCCGGGCCGCGGCTTGTCAGCTGATCCGAACTCCTGCATGTACGCAACGACGGGGTGAGGGCGACATGGGCAGATCACAGGTGAGGGAGGGACGCCGGGCTGGACGGTTGCCGGTGGATGGGGGACCTGGCTACTCCGCCGGGGTATCGCAGCTCGATGTCGCCCGGCTGGCCAACGTATCACAGGCGGCCGTGTCCCGGGCCTTCACCCCAGGCTCAAGCATTGCGCCACAGACCCGCGCGGCAGTCCTCGAGGCTGCACGGACCCTGGGCTACCGACCCAATGCATTGGCTCGCAGCCTGGTGACCCACCGCAGCAACATGTTGGCCATCATCATGGCCAACATGTGGAACCCTTTCTACGCCGCGGCGCTGTCCCAGTTTGCCGATCAGCTGCAGTCTCTCGGCTACTGGGTGCTGCTGTTCCGCATCGAGGAGGATGACTCGGTGGATGAGGCATTGCTGACTGCCCTAGAATACCAGGTGGATGGCATCATCGTTACGTCGGCAACCCTGTCATCCCGGCTGGCCGAGGAGTGCGCCAATCACGGCGTGCCCGTCGTGCTGTTCAACCGCTACACCCTACACAGCAACGTCAACGCGGTCTGGTGCAACAGTGTTGCGGGTGGCCGGCTGGTCGCAGACGCAATGATGGACACGGGCTATGACCGACCGGCGTTCATTGCAGGCGATCCCGCTGCCTCGACCGCACGTGATCGCGAGGCCGGCTTCGTCGAACGCCTGTCTGAGCGCGGCACCAGCCTTCATTGGCGCGGCCAGGGCGACTTCACTTACGAATCGGGCGCGCATGCTGCACGTGAAATGCTTGGCACCGCGGTTCGGCCCGACGCGGTCTTTTGTGCAAACGATCTGATGGCCATGGCGACCATCGATATTGCCCGGGACGAATTTGGCCTGCGCATTCCTGGCGACCTGGCCGTCGTCGGGTTTGATGACATCACGCCGGCCGCCTGGCCGCATTACGGCCTGACCACCATCAGGCAGCCGCTCGAGCGGTTGGTCGAGGTCACCACGCAATTGATCCATGCCTCGATTGAGAGAGCGGGTTCCGAGAGCGTGCTGCAGACCCTCCAGGGCGAGCTGGTCGTGCGTACTTCGGCCCCCCTGGTTCGACGTCAAAAGGGATTACCCTCAAATCATACCTATGGGAGCGCACAAAATGAAATTGATCGTTCGTGACGAACTCAAGATCAACCCCTTGCCCGGCCGGGGTGTCCAGCTGGTGGTCGGCGCAGTGAATGCCGCGTCAGCCAGCAATTCCATGACCTGGGGCTTCGCGCATTACGATGCAAGCTACGGTCCGATGGCCCCTCATCGCCACGCGGAGGAGGTCGTCTTTGTGCTAGAGGCGGACCGGAGCTACGTCCGCTATGGCGGGTTCGGCGAACGGCCGGATGAGCTGGGAGAGCGCGTTCCGCTGGCCAAGGACATGATCATGCATTTCAGCGAGAACGAGTGGCACGTGTTCGAGTATGAGGAGGGAGGACACATGGTCATCACCTTCTCCTATCCGAACCCGGGCGTGTACACAGGGCAGGTCAAGGGTTAAGGACTGCGCCAGGCAACGCTGTATTGCCGTGACTTTCCCCCCAGGTTCCTGAGAATCAAAACGGGTTGGCAGACGATCGCCAACCCGTTTCTTGTGCCTTATCGGTTAGTCCGCGCAACCGTCCCGGTTCAGTCCACCGGGCACAGCTCCTGCGCGGTGAAACTTGGGTTGGCGTAACCCCAGTCGGCCAGGAACTGCCAGGCAGACGTGTCCACCTCGGCGGCCCGGTTCGTGTCGCGGCATGCCTGGATCACGCTGCCCGTGGTGCGGTAGGAGGTCATGAACGCGGTGGCCGCCGCGCGCAGGCCGGGATGCTGGACCTGCGTCACCAGCTTGACGCTCTCGGTCGCATTGCCCGCGGCCACGTGCGCCACGATCAGCCGGAAGCGCGCGAAGTCTTGCAGCGTGCTGACCTCATCCTCGATCGACCCGCATGCCTCGGCCGAGTTGTCCACCAGCGCGGCCTCGTACGCCTCGATGGCTGCGTCGAAGCCCTCTTCGGGCCACGTGTCGAACGCTGCGTTCGCGTCCAGGATGCGGTGGTACAGGCAGGCCGTCGCGTCGTATTCGAACGATAGCAGCTTGTATGCGGCGCCGTCGACCGAAGCGTACGTCTCCGTCCAGGGGCGCTGCGGCCCCGCGCTCAGCGACTCGATCACGCCGCCGTGCAGGGTGATCTCCTTGCCCTGGCCTTCGTCACTCACATCCTCGAAGGCGTAGGCCGGTCCCGCCATCGTCGGCGTTCCGTCGATCCAGGCGACATACCCTTCGCCATCCCAGGAGAGGACGGAGAGGGTGCCGAAGCAGGTGTGGCTGCCGCAAGCCGTCTCGCTGAAGGCCAGGTCGGGCTGGCCGTCCTCGTTCAGGTCACTCGCCTCGAGCAATTCGATGCGGCTGGTGGACTCAACGGTCAGCGTCGATGTATAGGCTTCCGTCGTCTTGTGGTACACTAGCAGGAGCCCGGCGGGGTTGGTTCTGCCCGCCTCGGCATCGAAGAGCGTGACGATCAGCGCCTCGGGCTGGTCTTCGTCGCCAGGCGCCAGGAGCACGTTTCCGCCCCCGGCCGCGGCGACGCGACAGGCGGACAGCCATTCCTCGAGGTCTCCGGCGGGATCGGCGGCGGCGTCGATCATGGCGGAGATGGCCGCAGGATAGTCCGCCAGCGCCTCGGGACAATCGGACGGGACCGGAGGCAGGTCACCGGCTTCAGCCGTGGCGGATGCTTCGGGGGCCGCGACCGGGGTCGCGGTGGCTGCTGCCGTTGGGGCGGCCGTTGCCATGGGGGCGGTCGTTGCCCCCGCCGTCGGAGCCGCTGTGGGAGCAGCTGCGGCTGCCGTCGGGGTGGGCGTTGCCGTGGCCTCTGCCGGCGGAGATGCCGGTGCAGGGGGGGGCGTGACCGTGGCCGTGGCAGCGACCGCTTCCGGTGCGGGCACCCACAGGCGCTGGCCCACGTATAGCCAGCCCTGCTGATTCATCAGGGCGGAATTTGCCTTCTGCAGCGCCTGAACCGAGAGGCCGGTCGCGCGTGACACCGAGTTCCAGGTGTCGCCCGACTTGATCTGGTACCAGTACCCTTTCGACGGCGCAGGCGTGGGGGT